>NZ_FPBW01000015.1:58878-174755 GCF_900116795.1 Methylobacterium sp. UNCCL125
CCGGGTCCTGTTGGATGAGGGCCCATAACGCGGTTCGATGCCGCGATGCAACAAGAGATCGGACACGTCGCTCCCGGCGGAGGTCGTCTCAGTGGTCCTTGGGTAATCTTATCCTCTCCACCGCCCCAGCGGCGGCGAGGGTGGCGTTGGCCGCGGCGACGTCAGCCTCGTCCGGATGCGAGACGGGATCGATGGAAGCGTCGGTACGCCGGCATAGGCGGGCGAGGTAGGGGAAGTGGTCGGACCCGAAGCCGTCGAGCCGTTCGATGGACACCGTCGCGAATCCCCCCTCGTGGAAAATCTGGTCGAGGGGCCAGCGCAGCCAGGAGGATCCGGCGTTCCAGGTTGCTACGTAGCCATAGCCACGGCGTGGGTCGACGAGGCCCGAGAGCTGCCGCATGCGCTCGACCGCGATCTCCCACGGGGTCGCGTTGAGGTCGCCCGCCAGGATGCCGGGCTCGACGCGCTCGTTCAGGATGCCCGCGGCCGCGTAGAGTTCGGCGTCCCTGCCGAGGGAGGACTGCCACGGGAGCGGCGGCTTCGGGTGGAGCCCGACGAAGTCGACGGTCTCGCCGGTCCTCATGGTCACGCCGGTGACGATGGCCGGCGTATCCCGCTTCGCGAGATGGCGGATCTCGCCGTTGACCAGGGGCAGGCGAGAATAGAGCTCGATCCCGTAGTACGACCCGGTGATCCGCTTCAGGACGTTCGGCATCCGCTCCCTGAGGGGATTGAGCGCCCCGTCCCACCAAGCATCCGTCTCCATCGCGAGGAACAGGTCGGGGTCGGCTTTTCGAACGGTGTCGAGCAACCCGGGAGCGTTGCGGTTCCCAAGCTGGACGTTCGCGATCAGCACGGACAGGCTGCGGTCCGCTGGGCATGCCTCCACGTGGCCACCCCCGTCCGGCCGGTACGGCCACAGGATGGCGACGTTGACCGCCAGGGCCAAGAGGACCGCGGCCCCGGCGATGCCCGTTACCCACCGTGCCTTCGACGGGAAAAGCAGGAGTCCGACACCGACCCCGACGAGCCCAATGGCCCAATGCAGGCGCGGAAAGTCCAGCAGCCGCACGGCCCACCACTCGGTCGGGACCAGGGGCAGGAGCGTGCACGCGACCAAAACCGCAGCGGCGCCGAGGGTGACAACGTGGAGGACGCGCCGGATCACGGCACCGGCGCCACCGCCGCTCAGCGCATGTCCATCGGGAGATGCTGGATCGGGTTCGTCCGCGACGGCGCGCCGTCACCCTGAACGGCCCCGCCCTTCATGACGTCGGTGGAGGACTGGATGGCACTCGGCGGCGCGACGCGGCCGTTGCCGCCATCCTGCGACGTGCCCGAGGGCAAGGTCCCCGGGGTGGGCTGGTCGATCCGGCTGGCCGCGGACTGGGCGAACGCGGGAGCCGTGACGCCTAGGCCAGCGACCATGACCACGAGGGCGACCGCCCGGGGGATTCTATTCGTCATTGCAGGGTGATGTCCGTTCCGGCTGCTACTGGGGCTGCGATCTTCCAGGCCCCAATGCCTCCGGGTCGTCGGTGTTCCCGCGCCGTCGGACGCCCCTTCGCGGCCGCCGGGAGGCATCGGAGCCATCTCCGCATCGTGAGGCGGAAAATTCGAATGTGTCTGAAACGTTTCCGGGAGGCGTACGTTGAGCCTCCCGATACGACCGGGGCGACGATGTCGAGGCATCGAAATGATCGTCTTCCTCAGACTATCGCCCACATATTTCCAAATGGAGAAAAGCTTTGTCGTTCCGTAATCTTGCCGCCGCGTTCGCCCTGACCTGCGTTGCCGTTCCTGCCCTGGCTCAGACGCCCGCTCCGGCCACCACCGCGCACTCCGCGTCCGACATGGGCATGAAGATGGCCGACACGGCGACGGTGAAGCTCAAGTTCGTCACCGTGAAACCGGCCGACATCACCTCGTCGAAGCTGATCGGCACGAACGTCTATAACAACAACAAGGAGACGGTCGGCGAGATCGAGGACCTCGTCATCGAGAACGGCAAGACCGTGACCGGCGTCATCGTCAGCGTCGGCGGCTTCCTCGGCCTGGGCGAGCGCTACGTGGTCCTCGACCCCTCGACGATCTCGGTGAGCAACAAGGACAACAAGTGGGCGGCCTACGTCGACACCGACAAGGACACGCTCAACAAGGCACCGACCTTCGACTACTCGAAGAAGAAGTAAGGCCTTCCCGGGTCTGACCGACTCATACTCGAAGAACGTAGGCCCGGACGCCCATTCGGTTGGCGGCCGGGCCTTCTCGTATCCGCTGCCCACCGATTGGTTGGCGTGTCGACGCCGGGCGCGTGACGGTCGACCGACCTCAGCCCTTGACGTCTGACGGTTCCGGCATCCGGGTCAGCAGGAGAGCGGCGGCGGTCCCGATGGCGCTGGAGACAAGGAACGCCGCGGTGAACCCGCTGAGGTCGACGATGCTGCCGGCGAGCACGTTCGACAGGGCGATGGCGACGCCCTGGACGGTCGCGATGGCTCCCGAGGCGAGGTTGTAGCGACTCTTGTCCTCCATGAAGTCGGCGATCATCAGCGGCTTGATCGCGCTGTAGAGGCCGGTGCTGACCCCCTCCAGGGACTGGACCGCGAACAGCCAGATGGCGTCGTCGGACACCGTGTAGAGCAGTGCTCGGACGGGCAGCATCGCGAACGCGAACAGGATGATGGGCTTGCGCCCCCAACCGTCGGCGAAGCGCCCGACCATGATGGCCATGGGCAGCATCACCACCTGGGCCGCGATGATGGTCGTGGAGGTAATCGCGGCGGACCAGTTCTCGTGCGCCAGGGAGATCTTCTGGGCGACCAGCGAGGCCATCGGCCCGTTGGCGAGTTGAAACAGGAAGATCGAAGCGGCGAAGATCAGAAGCGGGCGATTGGCGAGCAGCACCTTGAACGCGGAGCCGCCCTTCGCCTTGGGCTTCACCTCCTCGGCGATCTCCTGTCCGACGATGTCGCGCGGGATGGAGAGCACGGCCGCCGCCGCCAGCAGCGATAGGGCTGGGACGAGGAAGAACACCGCACGGTCCGGGAAGCCGTAGCCCACCAGGGCGATGAGAACGGCGATGCAGACATTGCCCCCACGATACCACGCGCTGTTGCGGCCCATCCGGCGTGACAGGCGCGCCTTCGGAAAGATGCCGAGGGTGAGGCCGGCGATGGTCGGGGTGAAGCTGCTGCCTGCCGCGGTCAAGATCGTGAAGGCCACGAGCACCGGCCAGAACTGGGGCCAGATCGCAATCACCGCGGCCCCGGACGACGCCGCCAGCAGGGCCGCCACAATGGCCATGCGCTTGTCCCGTGCGGCGTCGATGACGGCGCCGAGGGGTGCCTGCAAGGCGACGCCGATGAGACCGGCGACGGTCGTGACCAATCCGACGGTCGTGGCGCTCCACTCCCGGTGCACCAGCAGGAAGACGTTGAGGTACGGGCGTAGGCCGCCGTTCACGTCGACGACCGTGAGGTTGAGCAGATCGAACTTGCGGGGATGCAGTTTCCCCGCCCCCCCGGCCGCGGCTTCCGGGGACGTCCCGCTCGATTTCATGCTCATGTTGCCATCATGCCCGTCCTCGTATGACGGGAAGCGACGCTTGAGTGAGGATTGCGAACCGTCCCTCCATGATGCGTAAGGGGGCGTCGGAGACGGAGGAGCATCGGGCCAGCTGGTTCAATCTTCGGCGGGGGCAACCGTCCAGGGTGCCCGGCTCGTCCCCACGCCTCGACCGTCACAGCCCGAGTTGCGCTTTCCGTGTGAGATGCCCGTTGCGGAAGGTCAGGGTGACGTTAGCGCCATACCGACCCGCCCCACGCCAGGAATAGGTCGCCCTGCGCGTCGCGCCGATTGTCATATGGGTTACCTGCCGGCCCTCGCATCCGAAGATTGTCCGGACCCGCGCCATGCTCATGCCCGTCTCGATGCGGTCGTAGGCCGACCGCGTGGCACGGCATTCCTTCGCCCGTGCGTCCGTGGCGAAGCAGCCGACGGTGAGGAGGGCTGCCATCAGGATGACGGGGCGGTCGTTCGGCATGTTGTCCGGTGTCACTGGGGTGGATCGACGAGGTTCGATGATTGGGGGGTCATCGACCCTATCCGGGTCCGTTCACCGCGCGTCCGGCTTTGCCGTCCCGACCGGCGTCGGCGTCCGGTCGGACGACGACCCTCAGGTTCTGGCGCATGTCCTGAAGGTGGTCGACCACCACCCGGTCGCCGTCCGAGAGTCCATCCAGGATCGCGGTGTCGTCGCCATAGGCATCGCCGGTGGTCACGGGCCGCTGTTGCACCGTGCCGTTCCCGTCAACGACGTAGACGATCTGCTGCGCGAGTTGCGCATCCAGGGACACGGTGGGGACCAGCAGCCTGTCCTTCGTGCCGGTCTGGATCTTGGCGCGCACGAACTGCCCGGGCAGGAAGCGCTCGTCGGTGTTGGGCATCAACGCCCGGACGAGACGACGGGCGGTTCGGGGATCGAAGCGGTTGTCGAGCTGGTAGATCCTGGCCTCGCGAACGGTCTTGCCCTCGGCGTCGAGGACGGCGACCGTGACGCTTCCGTCCTTCATCGCCGCCCGGATCGTCTCGGAGTCCTCCGAGGAAAGGGCCATCTGGATGTCGATGGGATCGAGCTGCACGACCGAGACGAGCTGGGTCTGGTTCTCGATCACGAGGTCGCCGGGATTGATCGTCGAAAGGCTGGCGCGTCCGTCGAAGGGCGCGTTCACGATGGCGTAATCCAGGTTCAGGTTCTGCCTGGCAATCGCGGCCTCGGCCCCCTGGACCTGGGCGACGGCGGAGGTCCGGTTCGATTGCAACTGCTGGAACCGTTGCTCGGTAGCATAGCCCTTGTCGGCCAGGGACTCGGTGCGGTCGACCTCCGCCTGGGCGAAGGTGAGCTGCGCCTGTGCCTGCGCCGCCTGGGACTTCGCTGTCTGCAGTGCGACCTCGAAGGGGCGTGGATCGATGCGGAACAGGACCTGCCCCTTCTTCACGTGTCCGCCCGGCTCGAAGGGCCGCTCCGTCACGTTGCCGGTCACCCGGGCCTGCAGGGTCGCGTCCTGCTGCGCGATGATCGTGCCGGTGTACGTGAAGGCGATGGGCACCTGACGCTTGCGGGCGACGATGACCCGGACCTCCAGGGGAGGCTCCTCGGCCTTCACGCTTTCCTTCGCGCCTACGAATGGCAGGGCGGCCACGATCCGGTCCGGCGAGGGGCGCCCGGCCATGTACCAGCCACCTGCGCCCAGCAGGACGATCAGTCCCGCCCCGACACCGTATCCGACTGCTGCCCGCACCAACGATGCTCCTTAAGACCGATGGGGCCGGCCACCGCGACCGCCCAGCGCGAGAGGAACACGCCTGGGGACGAGACGTTGCATCGCAGGGTCCCCGCATCCGGCCCTGGACCGGAAGCCACGTTCCCGCATGTTTGCCCGCTTCGTCGACCGGCCGGTGCTCGCCGGCGTCATCTCCGTGCTCATCACGCTGATTGGCGCAGTCGCGGGTCTCACCCTGCCGATTGCGCAGTTCCCGGAGATCGCCCCGCCGATCATCAACATCCAGGCGACGTATCCCGGTGCCAGCGCGCAGCAGGCCTATGACGCCATCGCGATCCCGCTGGAGCAGGAGATCAACGGTGCGCAGAACCTGCTCTACATCAACTCGACCAGCAACACCGATGGCAGCGTCAGCATGGACGCGACCTTCGACGTCGGCTCGGACCTCGACGCCGCCGCCGCGGAAGTCCTGACCCGCGCCAACAGGGCGGAGGCCAAGCTGCCGCCCTCGGTGAACGCGCAGGGCCTCGAAATCACGAAGAGTTCGCGCCAGCGCCTCGGCAACATCGTGCTCTACGCCGACGAAGGCTCCCCCTACGACGAGCTGTTCCTGGCCAATTGGGCCGAAACCCAGGTGATCAAGCCCCTGCGTCGGGTGCAGGGCATGGGCCGCATCGTCAACTTCTCGAACAAGCGCTACGCCATGCGCGTGTGGCTCGATCCGATGAAGATGGAGGCTTTCGGGATCAGCCCCGGCGCGGTCACCGACGCCATCAGCCAGCAGAACGCGCAGATCACCACCGGCACCCTTGGCAAGCCGCCGGTCGACCAGGCCACCGCCTTCGAGTTGCAGCTCGTCACCCAGGGACGCTTGCGCAAGCCGGAGGAGTTCGGGAACATCCTCCTGCGTGCCAACCCGGACGGGTCCGTGGTGCGTATCCGGGACGTCGCCAGGGTCGAGCTGGGATCCGAGCAATACGGAGTCCGGTCGAGCTTCGATGGTTCGGCCTCCGCTACCCTCGGTCTCTACCAGAACCCCGACGCCAACGCGGTGCAGGTGATGGACGGCGCCCGCGAAACGATGAAGGACCTCGCCAAGCGCTTTCCGCCGGGGCTGAAGTATCGCATCGCCCTCGACCGGACCGAGTTCGTGAAGGAGGCGATCTTCGAGGTGGTGCGGACGCTGTTCGAGGCCCTCGCGCTTGTCGTGATCGTCACCTACCTCTTCCTCCAGAACTGGCGCGCCACCCTGATCCCGGCCATCGCGGTCCCGGTGGCGCTGGTCGGCACCTTCGGGCCGATGGCCCTGCTCGGCTTCTCGTTCAACACCCTCAGCCTGCTCGGAATGGTGCTGGCGGTGGGCCTTGTCGTCGATGACGCCATCATCGTGGTCGAGAACACCGAGCGCCTGATGGACGACGGCATGGCGCCGCGCGAGGCCTCGCGGGAAGCCGTCACGGAGGTCGCAGGGCCGGTCATCGCCACCACGCTGGTCCTGGCCGCCCTGTTCGTCCCGGTGGCCTTCATCCCCGGCCTCACGGGTAAGCTCTACAATCAGTTCGCCCTGACCATCGCCATCTCGGTGATGATCTCGGCGGTGGTCTCGCTCACCCTCACGCCGGCGCTGTGCGGCCTGATCCTCAAGCACCGCGACCATGACGCGAAGGACGAGAGCCTGTGGCGGGCGCCCCTGCGTTGGTTCAATCGCGTGCTGGATGGGGCGAGCCGTCGTCTCGTCAGCTCGATTGGTTGGCTGACCGGTCATGTCGCCCTCGTCGCCATCGCCTTCGTCGCCTTCGCGGCCCTCACCGTGTGGATGACCATGGCGCGGCCCTCCGGATTCGTGCCGGACGAGGACCAGGGCTACTTCTTCGCCGATGTGGTCTTGCCCAAGGGGGCCTCGGTGGCCCGTACCAACGTGATGGTCGACCGTCTCGGGCAAGCGCTGCGCGAGATACCGAGCGTGGAGCACACCATCGGCGTCACCGGGCGCAGCATCCTCGCCGACGCCATCGCGCCATTCTACGGCTTCCAGATCCCGACGCTGAAGCCGTGGGGTGAGCGTACCGAGAGCGTGAACGACGTCATCGCCACGGTTCAGGAGCGCTTCAAGCACGATCCCGACGGCCAGGTCCGGGTGGTGAACCCATCCCCGCTTCCCGGTCTCGGATCGCGCAGCGGCCTGACCCTGGAGCTCCAGGATCGCAGCGGCACCGGCGGTCTGAAGCTGGCGCAAGCCGCCAACCGCTTCATCGCCGAGATGGAGAAGCTGCCTTCGGTCGGGCGTGCGATTCCGACCACGACTTACGGCGTTCCGCAAATGCGCCTGGAGATCGACCGGGCCAAGGCGGAGCAACTCGGCGTGCCCCTGCAGAACCTTTTCGACGCGTTGGGCACCTTCGTCGGTTCGAGCTTCGTGAACCTCTTCAACCGCTTCGGATACGTCTATCAGGTCTACGTCCAGAGCGAGGCTTCCGGCCGCCGTACCATCCAGGACGTGGAGGCGCTGACGGTCCTCAACAGCCGTGGCGAACCTGTGCGGGTGGGCTCGCTGATCCAGACCAGCTTCGTCACCGGCCCGACCGCGGTCCTGTCCTACAACACCTATCCTACCATCGAGATCGCGGTGGACACCGCCGCGGACGCCAGTTCCGGAACGGCCATCGCGGCCATCGAGGCGTTGGCCGACGCCAAGCTACCCTCGACCTACGCGGTCGAATGGACGGACGTCGCCTATCAGGAAAAGATTGCGGGAGGCTACGCGCCCCTGATTTTCGGCCTCGGCACCCTGATGATCTTCCTCCTCCTGGCCGGGCAGTACGAGTCATTGCGCCTGCCCTTCGTGATCCTTCTCGGGACGCCGATTGCAATCTTCGGCGCCGTCGCCTTCCTGGCGATCCGGGGCCTCGCCCTCGACATCTTCGGGCAGGTCGGGCTCCTGCTCCTGGTCGGGCTGGCCGCCAAGAACTCGATCCTTCTCGTCGCCTTCGCCGAGGACCTGCGCAAGCAGGGCGAGGACGTGCTCAAGGCCGCGCAGGACGCCGCGCGCCTGCGCATGCGCCCGATCCTGATGACCTCGTTCGCCTTCATCATGGGATCGGTGCCGCTCGCCATCGCCAGCGGCGCAGGCGCCAACGCCCGGGTGTCGATGGGCACCGTGGTCATCGGCGGCCTACTGGTGGCCACTTTCGTCACCCTGTTCGTGACGCCGACCTTCTACGTCGCCTTCGAGCGCCTGCTCGGCAAAGACGACAAGGAATCGGCTCGTACCCCAAACGACCGGGTATCCCCTCAGGCCTCGGAGCCAGCCGGAGGCTAGCGGTCGTTGATTTTCGTGGCTCGGCACTAGGTTCATCATGCCCGACAAGCGCGAGACAGAGCACGGCTACGCCATCAGGCCGAAGGCTTGGTAGACGGGGACCCTTGCATTCTCGCGAGGATCTCGCCCAACGTGACCGGGCTCCACTCCCAGCAATCGACGCCGACGTCGAGGCTTGTCCGGGTGGCCGGAATGCTGCCGTGGGAATGGCCGTAGACGTGCAGGTCGCCGTGCCAGGCATCTGGCCCCGGTCTCGGGGCGTCTTGCGGGCGAGGGGCCGTGAACCCCGACCAACGCCGTTCGATACCTACGGCGTCCTTCCAGCCGCCAGACCCGCTCGGTCCATCAACTGGACCTGTCCGCGACGGACCTCGACCAAGCCGGTGTCGGCCCACTCTCCCAGGAGGCGGCTGATCACCTCGCGCACGCTCCCGACGTCGGAAGCTAGTTGCTGATGCGTCTTCCAGACGATCCCCTCGGCGTCGGCCTCGACCAACAGCCGGCGGGCCAGACGTTGCTCCAGCGGTGCGAAGGCGACCTCCTCCACCAGGTCGAAGACCGCCGACAGGAGCCTCGTGTAGTCGTCGAGGACGAAGTCCCGGAAGGCGTCGCTCTCGCGCATCAGCTGGCGGAAGGTATCGGCCGGTAAGGCCGCCAACTCGGTCCGGGCCTCCGCGACGCTCTGCGCCGGGAAGCCACCGCCCGAGAGGAGGCATTGGGTGGTGAGGACGCAGGTCCCGCCGGCGCCGACCTTGTAGATCAGCATCTCCCGGCCACCCTCGGACATCCGGAACACGCGGGTCCGGCCGTCGATGCACATGAGGTAGTTCGCGCATGAGTCCTGGAGCTCGTACGCGATAGCACCTGCTTCCAGGATGGGGAAACCGACCGTACCCCGCGCCAACTGGAGATGGCTCGCGCTGAAATCCCGGACCAGCGGAAAGCGCTCGATCCAGCGCTCGACCTGATGGGCGCTCTGCATGGTTTTCCTCCTCGGGCTGGCGGTCATTGAACGCCACCATGCCCCGGTCGATGCGTGAAACCTGGAGATCCACAGCCTTCGGTGACCTGGGTCACAGACGCTTGGAAACGTCCTCAGTACCACCGTCCCTAGAGAACAAAAATCCGCTCGGGCGACGGCATGAGGAAGCAAAGGCTTCCCGTGGGCCGGGGCGAAACCATCGGGAGAAAACTATGCGCCGCCTCGCCCCCCTTCTGCTCGCCTCCATCCTCCTGAGCGCCCCGGTCCATGCCGAACAGGACCTGCTCCTGGGCGCCGACATGGGCTCGGCCGCGATGACGAAGGCCGAGATGACCCGTGCCGACGTCGAGGCGCTGATCGCCAAGGCCGACGGCAAGCCCATCGACCTGTCAGACAAGGCGCTCGCCGGCCTCGACCTGTCGGGCCTGAACCTCAAGGGCGCGAACCTTCGCACCGCGCGGTTGAACAAGGCCAACCTGCGCGGCGCCGACCTGAGCGGGGCGAACCTGGAGCAGGCTTGGTTCATCAAGGCCGACCTCTCCGGCGCCAAGCTCGTCGGCGCCAAGATGTTCGGCATCACCGCCCGCGACGCTAACCTCAGCCGGGCCGACCTCAGCCGGTCCATGCCCATCGGCGACTTCAAGGGCGCCAACATGGCCGGGGCGACGCTGGTCGACCTCAAGGGCGGCGCCGACATCAAGAACCAGTCCATGGGCCTCATGCGGACCGTGTTCGTCTCGGTGAACCTCAAGGGTGCCAATCTGAAGGGGGCGAACCTCGGGCGCTCGCGCCTCGAATACGCCGACCTCACCGATGCCGACCTCACAAATGTGGTGCTGATGGGCTCCGACCTGTCGGGGGCCAACCTCACGGGCGCGACCGTCGCCGGGGCCGACTTCAAGAACGTCGACGTCACCGCCGCCCGTCTGATCGATCTCAAGGGCCAGGACAGCGCCAAGGACTGGTCGGCCCGCGTGAACGTCGACCGGGCAATCACCCAGGTCTCGAACTGAGCCTCGACTTCCACCTCCAGCCAGCCATCACGGGAACAACGTCCATGACGACCCGACGCATCCTGCTCGCCGCCTTCGCCGTCGCTCCCATGCTGTTCGGCACCGCCGCCGGCGCCGCCGAGATGACCTACACGCCCGCCGCCTTCGAGGCGGCCCAGAAGGCCGAAAAGCCTATCCTGGTGCACATCACCGCGCCGTGGTGCACCACCTGCGCCGCCCAGAAGCCGATCCTGTCGAAGCTTGAGGCCGACCCGAAGTTCAAGGACCTGCAGGTGTTCGACGTCGACTTCGACAGCCGCAAGGACGTGGTCAAGAAGTTCGGCGCGACGATGCAGAGCACGCTCATCACCTTCAAGGGTGAGAAGGAGACCGGTCGCTCGGCTGGCGAGACCAAGCCCGAGGCGATCTCCTCGCTCCTCGACAAGGCGATCTGAGCCGTCATGGTCACGAGCCTGGGCCTCGCCTTCCTCGCCGGCATCCTCTCGGTGCTGTCCCCCTGCGTGCTGCCGTTGCTGCCGCTGGTGCTCGGCGCGGCGGCCTCGGAACATAGGCTCGGCCCGGCGGCGCTCGCCACCGGCCTTGCCCTGTCGTTCGTGATCATAGGCCTGTTTGTGGCGACCGTCGGCTTCGCCATCGGCCTCGACGCCGGCATCTTCCGGACCGGCGCGGCCGTAATGCTGATCCTGATCGGCGTGGTCCTGATGGTCCCGGCGGCCCAGACGCGGCTCGCCGTAGCCGCCGGACCAGTCAGCAACTGGACGGAGAGCCGGTTCGGCGGCTTCTCGACCGCCGGCCTGCTCGGCCAATTCGGGGTCGGGATGCTGCTCGGCGCGGTGTGGAGCCCCTGCGTCGGCCCGACTCTCGGGGCGGCCTCACTGCTCGCCTCCCAGGGGCGCGACCTCGGCATCGTGGCGCTGACCATGCTCCTGTTCGGCCTCGGCGCGGCCCTGCCGCTGCTCCTGCTCGGCACCCTGTCGCGCGAGGTGCTGATGCGCTGGCGCGACCGGATGATGGGACTGGGCAGGGGGCTGAAGGCGGCTCTCGGCCTGATCCTCGTCGCAACCGGCCTGATGATCGCCTCGGGCTACGACAAGTCGGCGGAAACCGTCTTGGTCAATGCCTCTCCGGATTGGCTGACCAACCTCACCACCCGCTTCTGAGATCGAGGTCCGACGAGCGAACCAAGTCGGTCGTCGACGAACGCCGGGGATGATTGCCGCATCCCCGGCGTCGCCATGTCTTCATGCGGCCCTGGCGGTGACCTTCTCGTAGGTACCCGTCGCGACCTGCTCTTCGAGTTGCGCCTTGAAGTCTGCAATGCCGAGGACCTGCACGGGATTGCCCGCGTCGTCAAGGAACTCGTAGAGCGCGTCCTCGATGTTGCGGTTGCTGAAGAACACGATGGCGTCCTCGTCGCCGCCACCCTCCAGGTGCGGCTCGCCGTTCGCCACGCCCGAGACGTAGGAGCCCGTCGGGCGGGTCTCCTTATGAGTGCCATCCTGCCGATAGAACCGGAGCTCACCCTGCATCACGAGGGTCACGTAGGGGCTCTTGTGCCGGTGCAGCATCACGCGCTGGTTGGCGGCGAACTTGAACACCACATCGACGATGCGATTCTCCTCGTCGACCTTGTAGACGAAGAAGGAGATATGCGGCAGCCAGTCGAGCGTCCGCCAGGTGATGTTGCTCTCGTCGAACATGGGCTTCGGCATACCGTTTCCTTCCGTTCCCGCATCCGGCCGCTCTTGGGCGACGCACGGCTTTCCGCCGCGTCGGATGCCTCGGGACAAGGTCAACGCCGCCCACGATGAAACGATGCGACGCGCACCCCTGACGTCGCCCGTGACCAAGTCCGCCGCCCGGGCCCCCGGAAGGTCATGACCCGGGCGCGACGGGGTCACCCCGCGACCCCGCCATCGGACCGGCCGACGGTCCCGGAACCGGATCGAGCGAGGTGAACCGGACCTCTGGGTCCACGGCCATGTCCACCGCCACGCCGACTACCTGGTCGGGCGAACGCGCATCGTCTGCAATGCACGAGGCCATATCGACGAGGGTTCCGGCTTCCAGGCCGACACGGTCATCGAACTGCACGGCCCTCCGATTGCGTAGCGCCCGAAGGGTTCCGCCACGTCGCGGAGGCATGGCGGCGTCGGGGCTATCAGTCTGTGGTTCCTAGGCTTTCAATGGAACAAAACGGCACCCTGGCGCCTATCCCTGGACCTTGGCCGCCAGTCACGGAGGCTTCATGGCCGCCCGAAATCCCGTTCGATCCGGGAAGCCGCCCCCAAGTCGCCGGACCGCTGCGCCCCGCAAGGCCGCCACGCGGCCGTCGACGGTCGCGCGGACAGCCGCCCCGGGCAAGCCCGAGGTGCGGATCTTCGTCTCCTACAGCCACGTCGACGCCGACGAGCGCGCCAGGTTTGAGACCCATCTCGCCCCGCTGAGGCGGGACAACGTCACGACCTGGTTCGACGGCGACCTGAACGCCGGGGACGCGTTGGATGCGAACATCGCGCGTGAACTCAAGAAGGCGCACGTCTTCGTCGCCCTGCTGAGCCCGAGTTACCTCAACAGCCACTACTGCTGGCAGATCGAGTACAAGCGGGCGACGGGCCGGCGCCGCAAGGGCACGATGCGGGTCGTCGCCGCGGTGGACAAACCCTGCGATTGGAAGGCGACCGACGCGGCGGGATTCAAGCTGTTGCCGAAGGACGGCAAGCCGGTGATCAACTGGCGCAGCGCCGACCTGGCCTTCCTCGACATCGCCCAGGGCATCCGGGGGGTCGTCAAGGACGTGCGCAAGCACATGGCGGTCGACCCGCAGCCTCCCTCCGCCGCCAAGGCCCCGGCGGTGGCTCCGCGCACCAAGCCGCCGGCCAAGCCGAAGCCCGGCAAGGTGGCGAACGCGAGGACGAGGACGGGTGCGGCGACGAAGCGAACCGCGAAGCCGGCATCGTCCCGTCCGAAGGTCACGCGCAGCCGTCCCTGACGCCGTAACCCGACCCGCTCCCAGCCACCTGGCGGAATGGGGCGCTCGACATCCCTCAACGACCGGCCGTCGCCGACGTCCCGGGGCGTACGACGTCCTGCGCCCCCACCCCGGGGATACGAGCGGACGGGCCGATGCCTTGACCGAGATGCTCGAATTCGTAACGCGTGACGGGTGCCGCTATCCGATATCCGTTATCTTCGGACTCGCTTGGCCTGCTCCCCCTCGGGCTCGGGACCCGCCGCGTAGCGACCGTCGCCGAGCGGGTGGAAGTAGGTCTTGGGGCCCACCCGTTCGGACATCTTCTTCGCGAAGCGGTCCAAGCCATCCGACCAGAATCGCCTTGCCAGCGCCGTCGTCCCCGCCGGTAAGAGCGGGACGATCTCGGAGGGTCTCATCGGCCCGTGACGTGCGAGGACATCGCGCACGTCACGCATCACCGCGTCGCCGTCCGTCGTCGGCGGTTCCTCGTCCACCATCCACGGGGCAATCGCCTCGGGCATGACCTCGATGCCCTTCTCCGCGGGAACGAAGCGGCCGCCCTTCTCGACCAGCGATCCGCCCTCGACCGCCAGGGCCCGCAGGCGGAAGCGCAGCCAGCCCACCGACAGCGGCATCTCGACGTCCGCGCCGCGGTTCAGCAGGTTCCCCGACAGGTTCGTCAGCAGGTCCCCCGCGGGCATCGGGCCACGCTTGCGCAACAGCGCCAGCACCTCGCGCTCGACATCCTGCCAGAACGCCTCCTGGGCGCCGGGGACGACCTTCTCGTCCATCTTGCGTGCCATCAGCGCCCGCAGGGACGCGCCGCGCTCCCAGACGCCCCGGCGGCGCTCCTCCTCGGCCATCTCCTCGGGGGTCCGTCCGGCAGCCGTCTCCGTGGCGCCGTCCCTGCGCAAGCGCTCGACCTCCGCGGTCAACGCCGCCACCCGCGCCTCCAGCACGTCGACCGTCATCCCGGCCTCGTCGAGCATGTAGCCGTAGGCTTCCCGCTCCACCTCGAAGTTCCTGCGCTCGCCGTCCCGGATGCGGCTCTCGTGTGCCTGCACCTCGTCCAGCAACGCCTTGCCGAAGTCGCCCAGGCGCCGCTGCAGGGCGTCCGGCAGTTCCATCAGCTCGATGACGGGCTGGTAGTTGCGGGCCGCCTTCCACCGCAGGAGCTCCGGCCCGACGTCGCTGAACGACCCCTTCCGTTCGAGCGCGTCGCGCACCCGCCGCACCGAGACCCGGACCTTCTTGTCGCCCCTAAGCGCCCGCAGCTTGTCCGCGACGCGAAAGACCTCTGCCCTGTCCACCATGACCGCCGCCCCGAAACCGTTCGGCACAGCATGGCCCCAGGGCGTGAAGAAGCTCTCACCGAACGCGTCGGTCGTAGCGGGCCGATCAACTCGTTACCGCTCAAGCGACACCAGGGGACACAACGCGGCGGCGCCCGATGCGGTGTTCAGGAACGACCGCCCTTCTCGAACCTGTCGACCACGTCCGGTTCATGTTCCTCCACCACCTCCCAGCGCGCCCGTCCCTCGCCGAGATGCAGTATCGTGATGGCCTGGTCGAACGCCGTCGCATGAACCGTGAATTCCTCGACTTCCTCGTCGAACCAGATGCCCGAGGGGTGGGCGATACCAGCCCGGCAGGCTTCCGTCAGATCGGGCTGCGACGCACCGGCGCCCGCGGGGATCTCGTGCGGGGTGCCTGACGTCCTGATGAAGCGACCGGACTTGAACGCCGGCTCGCTCGACCTCGCCCAGAGGGCATATCCCTCCGTGGAGACGACCATGAGCGACCGGCGTTCGGTGATTTCGAGCCACCTCAGCGTCACCGCCGTAAGCGATACGCCGTAACGCTCGGCCAGCGCGCCGAGGTCCGCCAGAGTCGGCTTTGCCTTCGGATCGATCTGCCGCCGCAGGTCATGGAGGGGCATGAGGAGCGCCGCGGCGAACGTGTCCGCCTCCTTCTCGATGTCCTTGCCGGCCCGGCGGCTGACGTCTTCCTCCTTGCAGTAGATGCCCTGCGGGGGAATGCGGTCACGGTGAAGGATGTAATGGGCGACCTCGTGCGCGACCGTGAACCGGCGCCTGCCAGGCGAGGCCGACGAGTTGCTGACGACGAGCCATCCGCAAGGGGCCTCGCGCACCGGAACCAGCGCGCCCTCGAACCCCCTCAGGGGCCGGCTGACGATCTCAAGCACCGGGTCGTCCGGCGAGATGACCCGGGAATATTCGAGGATCAGTTCCTCGACGTCGACCGGGTAACGGTCGGACCCCTTCACCGCGTCGAGCATCCGGGTGAGCCGGTTGGCCCACCTCATCGGTGTCATCTCGGATGTGTCTGGCATCGACCGGAACCTGAATCGCTCACAGGTCCAGGCTCGCAGCCAAGCGAGGCCAGGGCAACGCCAGCCTACGCCTTTCGACGTCAGACGATGCCTATTTCCGGAAGGTCTCGGTAATCCGGCGGATCTGATCCTTCACGTCCGGATCGAGGCCCCTGTACTTCCGGAAGAACGCCTCGTCCTCCGCGGTCGCCAAGTCGGCCTGGGCGTCCATCAGGTAATCGGCGGTCACGCCGAGCGCCTTCGCGATCCGGTCGATCTTCTCGGCCGAGGGCCTAGGGGGATTCTTGTTCTCCACCTCCCAGACGTACGACTTGCTGGAGCCGGTCATCTCGGCGAGCTGGTCGAGCGTCAGACCCGCCTTCTTCCTCAGCTCCTTGATCTTCTCGCCGAACGTCGCCACCGCGGCCTGTCTCCCCTCACGCACCGGTCGAACCAGAAAGTTCGGCGTAGACTAACACCAGGGCCTTGCAAAGCGCTACAACGACGCGCATGTTCGGTGTAGACATACTTTATGGTTCGCTACCACGGTGGCGTAGCCGGAGCACGCGATGCAGCCGGAGAACTGCCCAAAGCCTGGCTGCGAAGCCGACCCGACGTCCCGGGAGCACGGAACGGAACCCCCGACCACCACCGTCGCTGCCGCGACGCCGGATGGCCAACCTTCCGGGCTGCCGATTCGCTTGGCGCTCTCCGGCGGAGGCATACGCGCCGCGGCCTTCCATGCGGGGGTGCTGAAACGACTGGCCGAGGAGGGCCTTCTGGAAAGGGTCACGCACGTTTCGACCGTATCCGGCGGAAGCCTGCTCGTTTCGGCCCTCGTGTCGTTCAACGAACATGCGTGGCCCGGCTCCGCAGCCTACCTCGAACGCACATACCCGGCCCTCCGCAACCTCCTGACGACCGTCGACCTCTTCACGGTCAGGGCAATCGGATGGCGCGGTCTGTTCCGTTTCAACCGAAGGATACTGACGCACCGGGCCAGCGTGCTCGCGGATCTCCTGGCCGAACGCTGGGGCGTCACCGGCCGCGTGAGGGACCTGCCGGAGAAGCCCGCCTGGCTCATCAACACGACGTCCCTCCACAGCGGCAAGTGCTGGAGGTTCTCCGCGAGGGAAATGGGGGACTGGGTGTTCGGGCGCCATTACGCCCCCGACATTCGATTGGCGGATGCGGCCGCAGCATCGGCAGCCGTTCCCTACGTCCTGGGCGCCCTCTGGGTCGACCTGCCCAAGGAGGGTTGGTTCCAGACCGATCCCGCCACGCGCAAGCCGCTCAAGCGGACCCAACCCGACGTGGACAGGATCGGGCTTTGGGATGGGGGCGTCTACGAGAACCTGGGACTGGAAGCGATCTACAAGCCCGGAATAGCGCCGGACCCGGCGGCGTTCGTCATCTGCAGCGACGCTTCCGGTCCCGTCCCGGCGTACGGATCGGCCTCCCCGCTCGCCATCTTTCGAGGACGCCTTGCCGGACCCCGCCTCTTCGACATCGCGAGCGACCAGATCCGGGCCCTAAGGTCCAGGATGTTCATGAGGGACGTCGACGCCAAGGTCGTCACCGGCGCCCTCTTCAAGATGGGCGTGTCGATCCGGGACGTCGACATCAAGGAAGGACGCTCGCGCGACGAGCGGGAATACGACGCTTTCCTGAACGACGCCGAAGTCCGCGCGGCTCTCGGCCATCCCACGGACCTCAAGGCCATGACGCCGGCCGCGTTCGAACGCATCGCACGGCACGGCTTCGAGGTGGCCGACACTGTCCTCACGACGCATTCGGCCGCCCTGTTCCCAAGGACGCTTCAGTGGCGCCCGTAGACGAAATGCAAGCCTGAACCCAAGGGAACGAGGAGACTTCGAGATGACCGCCTACGCGACCTTCTATCCGCTCGGAAACGCCGACAGCACCCTGCTTGAGCTCGCGAACAAGCAGTTGCTCCTCATCGACTTCGGCAACCAGCACAATCCCGACGATCCCTACGAGAAGCGCTGCGATCTCGCCAAGGAGTTGAGGGCGGTCCTCCGCAAGGCGGGGCGGAACCACTTCGACGTTGTCTGCTTCACGCACCTCGACGACGACCACTGCCAGCGCATGGGCGAGTTCTTCTGGCTCCGGCACTCGACCGCGTACCAGGGGGAGGACCGCGTCGAGATCGACGAGCTCTGGGTGCCGGCCTGCGCGCTGACGGAAACCAATCTCGACGGCGATGCCCGCCTCATTCGACAGGAGGCGCGCCATCGCCTCCGCGAGAAGAAGGGCATTCGCATCTTCTCCCGCGCCGACCGCCTCAAGTCGTGGATGGAAGCGGAGGGCATGGACTTCGAAAGCCGCAAGCACCTGTTCGTCGACGCGGGCAAGCTCGTGCCCGGCTTCGCCAAGGACGGGCCGGAGGCCGTGGAATTCTTCGTCCACAGCCCCTTCGCGTGGCGACAGGACGAGACCGTGGTCCACGACCGCAACGGCGACAGCATCGTCTTCCAGGCCGTCTTCGTGGACGGTGGGGAGGAATCGTATGCGCTGTTCGGCTCGGACGTCGACCATACGGTGCTGGCCGAGATCGTGAACATCACACGCGGCTACGGAAACGACGACCGCCTGCGTTGGGACCTGCTGAAGCTGTTCCACCATTGCTCGTACCTGTCCCTGGGGCCGGATCGCGGTTTGACCGAGACCGTGGCGGTCCCCGAGGTGAAATGGCTCTTCGAGACCCAGGGGCAGAACCGCTGCACCATCGTGTCGCCGAGCAAGCCCATCCCGCTCCCCGGATCGCTTGAGGACAAGTCCACGCAGCCGCCCCACCGCCAGGCGGCCAACCACCATCGCCGCGTCGTCGGCGACAAGCTCGGGACGTTCATGGTGACCATGGACCAGACCGCAAACCCACCGAAGCCCCTGCGCTTCGAGATCGACCGCTACGGCATCGGCTTGGTGCTTGCGGCCCCGACCGTCGCGACGGCCGCCACCTCCAAGCCCGCCCGCCAGGGTTGAGCGCCATGGCCTGGATCGACGAGTGGGCCGTCATCGCCATCGACGACTTGGTTACGAGGCAGGCGAGGGCCATCGACGCCTACATGCGCACGGCCCCGGACATCGCCACCGTGGTCGAGGCTCGCCGACATCCCGCCGGTCCGGAGATGCTTCTCGTCGATATCAGGACGGGGGTGCCGCAGCGGCCCGTCGTACCCATCGAAAGGATCGAGAGGATCGGCATCGCCCTTGGCGCCGACGAGGCCATGCCCTTCGTGGTGATGATTCGGGAGGACTTTCCGGACACGGAGCATCAACAGCTTGTGCCGGAGGGCTTTCCCTCCGCCATGTGCATCGACGACCGTCCCTGGGACGAGGCGCGCCTGACCTGGTCCCCGGCGGAACTGCTTCAGCGCGTCCACCTCTGGTTCCGGCGAGCCGCCCGAGGCGAATTGCACGACCCCCATCAGCCCGTGGACCCCTTCTTCGGGCTATCTCCCCTTAAGATCGTCGTGCCAACCTCCGTCCTGTCCGGGACGGACGACGTGGAGCTCGTCGGTTTCAGAACCAGCGATGACGATCCCGACGTCCTCATGGTCCTGCCTGTCGATTCCATGCCGAGGAGCGCGGACGCGAGCCGCATCATCCCGGTGGCCTACACCGTGCCCCCGGAGCGGATGACCCGAATGCGGCGGGCCCCGCGCGATCTGGCCGCGCTCGCTGCGGTGCTTTCGGACCGCGGCGTCGCGATCATCCCCGACCTCCAGGAACGTGTGAGGCGTTGGGCCGGGTCGGAGGCGAAGGACCGGGCGCGCCTCAACGGGGCGCTGGCCCTGATCGTCGCAATGCCGGTCGTCGCTCCGAACGGCGACCTTCCGGGGCTGATCGACCTCCGGGTCTTCATCACGCAGAAGACGGTCGGCGAGGTCGGGGTCGCCCTCGGCGTCCTGCTCCCGGACCAGGATGCGAACGCGGCATCCGGATTCGTCCGTGCGATCCCGTCACGCGACGTAGACGGCATGCAATTGACCGGATGCGTCGTGGAGATGGCGCAGGTCCATCGCGCGTTCGACGCGGGATTGGCCGCCACCTTGGGAGGCCGGCAAACGGCGGACGCGCGGAAGGTGGTCATGGTCGGGGCAGGCGCCATCGGCTCCCACGTCGCCGAAAGCCTCGTCCGGGAGGGACGATACGAGTGGTGCATCGTCGACGACGACCGGCTGCTGCCCCACAACCTGGCACGTCACACGCTGGGGGCCATGCAGGTCGGGCAAGTGAAGGCGGCCGCGCTCGGGCATCACCTGAACGCCGTCTTCCAGCCCACGGCAGCCGGCCCGGTCACGAAGGTCATCGGCTGCAACGTCCTCCGTCCCGGGCCCCACGCCGACGACCTCGGCGATGCGCTCGCGCAGGCTGCGGTCGTCATCGACGCCTCGGCCTCGGTCGCGGCGAGCCGACATCTCTCCGACCTCGACGTGCCCGGCCGTCGTGCAAGCATCTTCTTCAACCCCTCCGCCGAAGCCGCGGTGGTCCTCGTAGAGCCCGAGGATCGCTCGACCACGCTGCGCGACCTTGAGGCCCAGTATTATCGATCCGTGCTGCTGATCCCCGCGCTGGAGCGCCACCTGACGGCCACGGGCGAGAGGTTCGCTTACACGGGGGCGTGTCGGGCGGTGACGAACCGCGTCCCGGAAACCCGCGTCGCCCTGTTGTCGTCGCTGGCCGCCATGGGCCTCGCGCGGGCCCTGGATGCCCCCGGCCCCTCAATCGGCATCTGGACCCTCGCCGCGGATGGGGGCGTGTCCGTCACGGCGCCGGTCGTCTCCCCCATCGAGCGCCACCGCCTCGTGGGATGGGAGATCACCATCGACGCCGAGGCGCGCGCCGCGATGGTCGCCATGCGGGAGGGCGCCCTACCTGCCGAGACCGGCGGCTCCGTGATCGGGGTGGTCGATGGCTCGGCGCGGAAGATCCATATCGTCGAACCCTTGCCGCCTCCGCCCGACAGCAGAGGGACGCCGGCCGCGTTCGAAAGGGGCGTCGAGGGCCTCTCCGACCACGTCACCGGCAAGATGGCCAGGGTCATGGACATGGTCCGGTACGTCGGGGAGTGGCATTCGCACCCCTCCCGACATCCCGTGGACCCGAGTCCCACCGATATCGTCCAACTCTGCCACACGGCCATCGACACCGCCTTGGACAGCTTGCCCGGGCTGTCGCTGATCCTCGGCGACGACGGGCTGAACGTGGTGCTGGCCGAGAAGGTCTGATGAGCGCCAGGAGCAGCGACAGCCGCCGATCCAGCGAGGGGTCGAACCGAACCTCGCCCACCCAGCGCAGACCGGATTAACGGGGTTCCGAATGGTGACGCGTTTCAGGGCTTACCAATTGGGTACGAAGGGGTCCTCCTTCTCGTACTTCGCCAACGGGCGCTTCACCGTCATCGAAGGTCGCCTGAACGCGATCAACCGGAAGACCTTGCTCGCCGAGATGGAGATCTGCGGGGTCACCCACGCGGACGACCTTCATGTGACGAGTTGGGACGCAGACCACTGCGCCGGCTCGGAGCTTGAGTCACTATTGGGCCTTGTGAGACCGTCTCGGATCGACTGCCCGGGATACGTTCCGCATACCGTCAACGGCGACACGTGCCTCGATATCATCGAGGCATACCGTCACGAGATGCGTTTCTCCAATCGCGGCGCATCCGTTCGACAGATCACGCCGGCATTCATCGCCAACCGCGATTATGCGCGCGACCTCGCGTTCCAGGACACATACCACAACCCGGTGCATCTCAGCGCGGGATGCGACAACGACAATTCCACGGTGAAGCACTTTCGGCGCGGCGATTTCAACGTCCTAAGCCTCGGCGACGTCGAGTCCACGTTCATCGGCGCGCGCCTCACCTACGTCCACCACGCCCTCAGCCATCTCGCCGCGATGGCGGACCACCCCTACGAGGAGGCTGTCACGAACCTAGTGCGCGGCGCCGCCCTTGAGGCCCGTTTCTTGGTCGAGGAGCGGGAGCGCCACAGGCGCGAGATGGATGCCTGGCGCGCCGGGTTCGAGCATGGCTTCCTCCGCCCGTACCAGCGCGCCTGCGTCGACCTCATCGTTGACGCCGAGGCGGTGAAGGCGGCCCGGCCTGCAATCGGCAAGCCCCTGTCCCGCCGGGCCCGGCGCCGGAACCGCGGACGCGTCCGGGCGGCCAGGCTCGCGCTGGGGCGACAGTGCCACCAGCCGATCCGGTGGGTGTGGCCGGGCATGCAGGGGGAAGCATGAAGCCGGTCATCATAAAGCGGGTCATCGGGAGATCGACCTGGATCGCGAAAACAGTCGGACCGATGGCTCGCGACGCCCTGGACGCCATCGGGCGCCCGTCCGACGTGGAGGAGATCCGCATCGAGCAGGTGGGCGACGACTACACCCTCGACGGGAAGCCGGTCTCCCGGGCGGACGCCGACCTCGTCTGGAACGCCTGGCGCTGCGACCCGAAGCGGTTCTCCGAGGACGCGTCTGAGGAACTCGTCATCTACATGCGCCGGGCCATCACACTCCGGCGGCTGCTCGGAGGGACCGCGGCATGACCGAAGCCTGGAAGGATCGCATCTTCACCAACGCGACCGTCGAGACCACTATCAAGCTCAAGCGGACTGCCTTCCTCAGCGAGGAGGACTGGCAGCGCGCGATCCGCGAGGGCGGCACCTTCAACCTGCGCGGAGGCTTCCGGGTCTACATCCAGCCCCCCGGGGTAATGCTTATCGCCGACACGGACTGCGACCCGGTCGACCTGAAATGGAGCGCATCGTTCGAGCCGGTGGAGCCGCAGTCAGTGAAGCGGGCCGAGTTCTGGTGGGTCCAGGTTCGCTACGAGAACGGCGACCCCGGCGACCTGCAGCTCGCCGAGGTCGAGTTCGAGGGCGACGCGCCACGGCAGGCCAGCCTGATGGGAACCTGTGCCTCTTTGACGCCGGAGGACATGGGCGACCTGTCCCTGATCGAGCGGGTGCTCCCGGCCGGGCGCGCCGCGGCGGCCGTCTCGAAGCTGAGCGAGGCCTGGAGCGACACGGGCTCCCCAGGAACGGCCAATGACATCGCGGCAGCCATCGACATGCTGAGCGCGGGCGCGTACTTCGCCGCCACCTGCGCCGTCCATCCGGAATCAGTGCAGCCCGAGGCGGATATCCACAGGTAACTGCGTAAAGATTCGCCGCGCGCTGGTCGTAAACTGCTTACTGTGTTTCCATCTTTCGTCGATTGCTCATCAGGAAGATGCCCTTGGCAGATCTCGAAGCGCTGTTTGACAAAGCGGGTGCCGGTTTCTGGAAGACCCGCTCAGACGACGAACTTCTGGAAATGGAGTTCACCACCGACGACCCCGAAAGCTTGGACAACGTCTCGAACGACCCGCCGCCCGACGAGGAGGCGATGGTCGAACTGGCCTACAACGTCGCCGGCCGGGAGCGCGGCCGCGCCCAGTGCGTGTTCTGCAAGCACCCGAACCACGACCGCGGCGTGGTGATGCTCTACCGCTCCGGCGGGCGCCGCCTCGTCGGGCGGGACTGCGCCCACAAGAGGTACGGCGTCGTTTTCGACGAGTTGGTGAAAGACTTCGACGCGGCCCGGGACCGGCGCGACTACGTCGAGCGCCAACGGACCGTTCTCTCGCAGCGGACCGACCTCGTCGACCAGATCGCCGCCATGGCCCGCGACCCGGCGGTCAAGGCCTTCGCCGACATCCAGCGCCAGTTGCGGGCGATGCTCGGGAAGTCGTTATGGGCGAAGCTGCAGCGGATCGCCGACGGGGACGGCCTGCTCACGGCCGAGGAGCAATTGCGCGACTACGGGAGCGGGAACGAGCGGGTGCGGGGCGTCATCGTCCAGGGCGACGCCCTGCACGGCGCCGAACTCTTTCGGTCCGGCCCGTCGGTGTCCGACCAGTTGATGGACATCGAGATCGACGTCGCGATGACGCTCGAAGCCCTGCGCCAGCCGGACGTCACCACACGCGAGATCCGCATCGGCCTCGTGAAGCTAGGCGACCTGATGCGGCGGATCGAGGAGCAGCGGGTTCGCTTGCGGGCGGTCAACAGCTTCTTCGAGATCTACAACCTCGGCCACCTCGCCCGGTGGGCGGCCAAGGTCGACCGGCAGGTCTGGATCGCGACCGGCACCCTGCCGAACAGGCTGGTGGTCCAGCGAGGGAGCGAGACCCTGGAGTGCGCCGCGCCCGAGCACTACCGCGTCCCGGGGCAGTCCCTCGTGGCGCTGATGCGGGACACGGTCACGTCCCAGAAGGAGGAGCGCCGGCGCGCGTAGTCGGCCTCCCGGTCGGGGGGATCGCCGCGATCCAGGTGGTATCCCGGTGGTATCCGGCGCTTGTGCATTCAGCGGCGGATACCACCGCAGAGCGCCTAAGCGCCTGCGACAAGAGCGATAATCAGGGGGAGAGGAGTGGAGCGGGTACCGGGAATCGAACCCGGGTATTCAGCTTGGAAGGCTGCTGCTCTACCATTGAGCTACACCCGCGCGGGCGGATCGTTAGCACGCTGCGATGCCCGTGAGAAGGTGGGGCGCGGCCGGCGATGAACGGCCGCCGCGAAGGGACGATCCTCCGGCGCCGCGCCGCTCGGCAACCCGGCACCGCCTCGAAACGAGGGGCTTGCGACGGTCGCGTCGCTCCAGCCGGGGGCACTCGTCGCGGGACCGAGGCGTCGCCCGATCAGCCGAGCCCCAGCGCGGCGCGGGCCTCGGCGGGCGTCGCGACCCGCCGGCCGTGCCGGGCCACCGCCTCGGCGGCGAGGCCGACCAGTTCGGCGTTGCTGGCCGCCAGACGGTCCTTCGTCACCCGGATGTTGTCCTCCAGGCCGGTGCGGACCGCGTCGGCGCCGCGGGCGAGCGCCCAGTCCATCACGATCGCCTGGTTGCGGCCGATCCCGGCCGCCGTCCACGTCGCCTCCGGCAGGATCCGCCGCGTCTCGGCGAGCAGGATGTCGAGGAGGTGCTCCTCGGCCGGCATCGCGTTCTGGACGCCCATGACGAACTGCACGTGCGGGCGCGCGTCGATCAGGCCCGCCTCCACGAGGCGCTTGGCGCCGTGCAGGTGCGAGAGGTCGAAGATCTCGATCTCGGGTCGGACGCCATACTGCTTCATCTGGCCGGCGAGGTCGGTCACGAGGCTCGCGGAATTCTCGTAGACGATCGTCGGGAAGTTCACCGAGCCGGTGGACAGGGACGCCATGTCGGGCCGGTGCTTGAGCGAGAGGCCGCGGGCGGCCGGGTCGCGCCCGCGCCCCCCCGTGGAGAACTGCACGATCATCCCCGGGCAGTGCTCGCGCAGCCCCGCCTGCACGGCGGCGAACTTGTCCGGGTCGGAGGAGGGCGACTCGTCGTCGTTGCGCACGTGGATATGGCAGAGCGTGGCGCCCGCCTCGAAGGCCTGATGCGTCGACTCGACCTGCTCGGAGACGGTGACCGGAACGGCCGGGTTGTCGGTCTTGCGCGGCACGGAGCCGGTGATCGCCACCGCGATCACAACGGGCACCTCGCTCCGGGATCCTGCCATCCGCCTGTCCTCCCTGCCTCTTGGATTTCGGAAACCCGGATAGCGCCGTGGAAGCCGGATCTGAACCGCCCGGCGCGGGCGGCAGATCCGTCTGCGGGACATCTCGGGCCGGATGACAGCCCGGACCCGTGTCCCGACGGACTTGTGTCTCGCCGGCGCTTGCCGCACCTCTTCCGGCCGCGAGGCACACGATGAACGACACGATCCTGGTCCTGAACGGGCCGAACCTGAACCTGCTCGGCAAGCGCCAGCCCGAGATCTACGGCCGCGAGACCCTGGCCGACGTCGAGGCCCTGTGCCGCGAGACCGCCGCCGGCTTCGGGCTCACGGTCGATTTCCGCCAGAGCAACGCCGAGCACGTGCTGATCGACGCGATCCACGATTTCCGGGTCGGCTCGGCCGGCATCGTGATCAACGCGGGCGCCTACACCCATACCTCGGTGGCGCTCCTCGACGCGCTCAACACCTGCGAGGTGCCGGTGATCGAGTACCACATCTCGAACGTCCACCGGCGCGAGGCCTTCCGCCACCACTCCTACATCTCGCTCGCCGCCACGGCGGTGCTGGCGGGGTTCGGGACGCACGGCTACGCGCTCGCCATCCGCCACCTCGCGCATCTGCGGGCCGGCAAGCCTGCATGAGGCGCGGATAGCGCCGCGATCAGGGTTGACGCTGGCGGAGACAGGGCGGAGGAGGGCGGTCAGGCCCTAGTTTCACGCGCGCTCCCCGGCCGGACCGGTCCTCATGGCCCCGGAGAGCGCCTCAAGCGGAGCGCGCACGCCGCATGACCAGCCCCTTCCTGCCCCTCGACCGGACCGTCATCGCCCGCGAGGCGGCCAAGATGTTCCTCGAGATCGGTGCCGTCCTCTTCTACAAGGACGAGCCGTTCAAGTTCACCTCCGGCTGGGCGAGCCCGGTTTACACCGACAGCCGGAAGATCATCTCGTTCCCGCGCCTGCGCTCGACGCTGATGGACTTCGCCACCGCCACGATCGTGCGCGAGATCGGCTACGAGAAGCTGACCCACATCGCGGGTGGCGAGACCGCCGGCATCCCCTTCGCGGCCTGGATCGCCGACCGGATGATGCTGCCCATGCAGTATATCCGCAAGAAGCCCAAGGGCTTCGGCCGCAACGCCCAGATCGAGGGCGAGATCGTCGACGGCGCCCGGACGCTGCTGGTCGAGGATCTGGCCACCGACGGACGCAGCAAGGTCAACTTCTGCAAGGCCCTGCGCGAGTCCGGCGCCCAGGTCGATCACTGCTTCGTGCTGTTCTACTACGACATCTTCCCCGGCAGCGCCGCGCTGATGGAGGAGATCGGCATCAAGCTCCACTACCTCACCACGTGGTGGGACGTGCTGGCGGTGGCCAAGGAGATGGGCACCTTCGACCCGAAGACGCTCGACGAGGTCGAGCGCTTCCTCAACGCGCCGGCCGAGTGGTCGGCCGCCCATGGCGGCATCTCCGCCTTCGGCCAGGCCTGAGGGGTTTTCGCGATGGGCGTCGCAGACCTGTTCCCCGCCGAGCGCCAGGACGCGAAGCCGGTCGACCGGATCACGATCCGCCGGCCGGACGACTGGCACATCCACCTGCGCGACGGCGCGATGCTGAAGGCGGTGCTGCCCTACACGGCGGCGCAGTTCGCCCGGGGCATCATCATGCCGAACCTCGTGCCGCCCGTGACCACGGTCGCCGCCGCGGAGGCCTATCGCGCGCGGATCCTGGCGGCCCTTCCCGCCGGCATGGACTTCACCCCGCTCATGACCTGCTACCTGCGGGACGACACCGATCCGGACGAGATCGAGCGCGGCTTCCGGGAGAAGGTCTGGGTCGCCGCCAAGCTCTATCCGGCGGGCGCGACCACGAACTCCCATGCGGGCGTCACCGACCTCCTGGGGATCGCGCCGGTGCTGGAGCGGATGGAGCGGATCGGCATGCCGCTCCTGATCCACGGCGAGGCCACCGACCCGGAGATCGACATCTTCGACCGGGAGGCCGCGTTCATGGAGGGCAGCCTGATCCCGCTGCTCGGCCGGCACAAGGGGCTGAAGGTCACCGTGGAGCACGCCACCACGGCGGAGATCCTCGACGTGGTCCGGGAGCACCGGAGCCGGTGCGCGGCCACGATCACGCCGCACCACCTCGTGATCAACCGGACGCACATCTTCCAGGGCGGGCTGCGCCCGCACCTGTACTGCCTGCCGGTGGCCAAGCGCGAGCGGCACCGGCTGGCCCTGCGCAGGGCCGCGACCTCCGGCGAGGCCTGCTTCTATCTCGGCACCGACACCGCCCCCCACGTCCGCGGCGCCAAGGAGGCGGCCTGCGGCTGCGCAGGCGTGTTCTGCGGGCCGAGCGCGCTCCAGACCTACGTGCAGGTCTTCGACGAGGAGGGGGCGCTCGATAAGTTCGAGGCCTTCGCCTCCCTCAACGGCGCCCGCTTCCACGGTCTGGAGCCGAATGCCGGGACCGTCACCCTGGAGCGCCGGCCCGGCCGCGTCGCCGAGGCCGTGACCGTGGACGACACCGCGGTGGTGGTGTTCCGGGGTGACGAGACGCTGCCCTGGTCGGTGGTATCCAGCTAATCGCGACGGATGCCGGTCTCAGGCCGTTCGGCTTGAGACGAAGACCCCGCCAAGCCGAGGAAGACGAGTATCGCTCGGTCGAGCCGCAGCAGATCCTCGTCGTCGAGCCGTCCGATGCGGTCGCCCATCTTGATTTTCGGAACGGTCGTGATCTTGTCGACCATGAGCCGTGACGGTGCACGCAATCCGTTGCGTCCGGTTGGAAGGACGGGGATCCGGAAAAGAGGCGCGTCCGTCTCGTTCGACGTGAAGGCGCAGATGGTGATCGAGTCGGTCGCGTCGAAGCTGTCATCCTGAACGATCACGGCCGGGCGTGGCTTCCCCGCGTAGGTTTTTCCGCCGGCTACCGTCCAGATCGCACCGCGCCTCATTCATCGCCCTGATCGGACACGGCGTCGATGAAGGCCTGATCCTCCGCATCGCGCTCGCTCTCGGCGATCGCGTGCGACTGGCGATGCGCCTCCGCTCTGAACGCGGGCGCGCTCACGTCCGGCACCCAGATCTGCATGGGTCTCAGGCCTTGAGCGCGCAGACGTGCACGGTCGTTGCGGGCCTTCGCGGCTGCGGATCCGGCTTTGAAAGCGGGCGGCATGTCGTTCGCGCTCCTCGGCGGCGACCTGTAAGCTACATGGGCGGCCGAGGGCTTGCCAACGCTCTGCTCGGCGGCCGTCATCTCCGTACTCATCCCGACCAAGCTGGAGGCGGTGTACGATGCAGGACGCGCGACAGGACGGCATCACGGCGATGGGCGCCGTGGACCTCGCCGCCGCCATCCGCGGCCGGGTGGTCTCCTGCGCGGAGGTGATGCGCGCCTATCTGGAGCGGATCCACCGGCTCAACCCGCAGGTCAACGCAATCGTGGGCCTGCAGGACGACGCGGCGCTCTTGCGCGAGGCCGAAGGTGCGGACGCCGTCCTGGCGCGGGGCGAGCCCGTCGGGCCGCTGCACGGCTTCCCGCTGGCCGTGAAGGATCTCGACCCGGTCCGCGGCCTGCCGTTCACCCAAGGGTCGCCGATCTTCGCCGACCGGATCGCCGAGACGGACTCGATCATGGTGACGCGCCTGCGCGCCGCCGGGGCGATCTTCATCGGCAAGACCAACATCCCCGAATTCGGCCTCGGCTCGCACAGCTTCAACCCGGTCTACGGCGCCACCGGCAACGCCTACGATCCGGCGAAGACCGGGGGCGGGTCGAGCGGCGGCGCGGCCGTGGCGGTGGCGCTGCGGATGCAGCCGGTGGCCGACGGCAGCGACCATGCCGGTTCGCTCCGCAACCCGCCGGCCTTCAACAATTGCTACGGCCTGCGCCCGGCCTGGGGACGGATCCCCGCCGAGGCCAAGGACGTGTTCAGCCCCGGGCTCGGCGTGCTCGGGGCGATCGGGCGAACGCCCGGCGATATCGGACTGATGCTCTCGGTTCTGGCGGGCTACGACCCCCGCTGCCCGAACGCCATCCGGCAGGACCCCTCCGCCTTCGCGAGCCCGCTCGCCCGCGACTTCCGCGGGACGCGGATCGCGTGGCTCGGCGATTGCGGCGGCCAGATCCCCTTCGATCCCGGCGTGCTCGACGTCGGACGCGCCGCCCTGGCGACGTTCGCGGAGATCGGCTGCATCGTCGAGGAGGCGATGCCGCGCTACGATATGGAGCGGCTCTGGGAGGATTGGCTGGTGCTGCGCGCCTTCACCGTCGCGGCAAATCTCCGCCCGTTCTACGACGAGCCCCGCCACCGGGCCCTGCTCAAGCCGGAGGCGGTCTGGGAGGTCGAGCGGGGGCTGGCGCTCGGCGCCGACCGGATCATCGCGGCCCTGGAGGGGCGCACCCGCTGGTACGAGACCCTGCGCCGCTTCATGGAGGGCTACGATTACCTCGTGATGCCGAGCGCGCAGGTCTTCCCGTTCGACAAGGCTTTGCGCTGGCCCGAGACGGTGGGCGGACAGGCGATGGACACCTATCACCGCTGGATGCAGATCACGATCCCGGCGACGATGTCGGGCCTGCCGGCCCTCGACGTGCCGGCCGGGTTCGGAGCCGCCGGACTGCCAACCGGCATCCAGATCGTCGGACCGAACCACGGCGAACTCGCCTGCCTGCAACTCGGGGCCGCCTACGACGCGGCGAGCAACTGGGTCCGCCGTTTCCCGCCGCCCCTGCAGTGAGGGAGCGGCTCCGCCTCCGAACCGGCTCACTTGCACGCGCGGACGCGTTGACCCGCCGCGCGCGCTCCGCTATGAGGCCCGACACTTCGCGCGCCGACCATGAGCCAGTTCCGGATCATGCGGGTGCCGCGAGGCAGGTTCGGATTTCCGATGACCACGGTCCTTATTGTAGCGGTAGCGTCACCGACGGGGCGGCCCTGAGCTAGGGCCGCGATCCGGGCGGTGGCGCATGCAGGGTCCCTCGGGGCCCTTTTTTGTTGCCCGCGTCCGGGCGGGACAGGACTGGGACGGACGGAGATCCGAGGCGATAGGCACCTTCGGGCGAGGCGGAGACCGCCCCGCGTGACGAGGGTGCCGGGAGAGAGGACGGGGCAGGGCGGCGATCACGGGATCGCGGTGGCTCCGGAGAGCGCGAGGAGACGAGCATGGGCGGCGAGGTCATGACCGGGGCCGAGATGGTCATCCGGGCCTTCCAGGATCAGGGTGTCGACACGCTGTTCGGGTATCCGGGCGGCGCCGTACTTCCGATCTACGACGCGCTCTTCCACCAGAACGCCGTCAAGCACATCCTCGTCCGCCACGAGCAGGGCGCCGTCCACGCCGCCGAGGGCTATGCCCGCTCCTCCGGCAAGGTCGGCTGCGTGCTGGTCACCTCGGGCCCCGGTGCGACCAACATCGTCACCGGGCTGACCGACGCGATGCTGGATTCGATCCCGCTGGTCTGCATCACCGGGCAGGTCCCGACGCACCTGATCGGCACCGATGCCTTCCAGGAATGCGACACGGTCGGCATCACGCGCCACTGCACGAAGCACAATTACCTGGTCAAATCGATCGACGACCTGCCGCGCATCCTGCACGAGGCGTTCTATGTGGCGGCGAACGGCCGTCCCGGCCCGGTCGTCGTCGACCTGCCCAAGGACATCCAGTTCGCCTCCGGCCTCTACGAGCGTCCGGAGATCGCGAGCCACAAGACCTACCGCCCGGCCGTGAAGGGCGACGCCGACCGGATCCGCGCGGCCGTCGAGCTGATGGCGACCGCGCGTCGGCCGGTCTTCTACACCGGCGGCGGCGTGATCAATTCCGGCCCGGAGGCGTCGCGCCTGCTGCGCGAGCTCGTCCGCGAGACCGGCTTCCCGATCACCTCGACCCTGATGGGACTCGGCGCCTATCCGGGCACGGACGAGAAGTTCCTGGGCATGCTCGGCATGCACGGGACCTACGAGGCCAACCTCGCGATGCACGAGTGCGACGTGATGATCTGCGTCGGCGCCCGGTTCGACGACCGGATCACCGGCCGTCTCGACGCGTTCTCGCCCTTCTCCAAGAAGATCCACATCGACGTCGACGCCTCCTCGATCAACAAGGTCGTCAAGGTCGATGTCGGGATCGTCGGCGACTGCGCCTCGGTGCTCGCCGACATGCTGGAGGCGTGGCGCGCCCTGCCGTCGCGGCCCGACAAGTCGAACCTCGACCCGTGGTTCCAGAAGATCGGTGCCTGGAAGGCGCGGGACTGCCTCGCCTACTGGCCGTCGGGCACGATCATCAAGCCGCAATATGCCGTGCAGCGGCTCTACGAGGCCTGCAAGGACCGCGAGACCTACATCACCACCGAGGTCGGCCAGCACCAGATGTGGGCGGCCCAGTACTTCAAGTACGACGAGCCGAACCGCTGGATGACCTCAGGCGGCCTCGGCACGATGGGCTACGGCCTGCCGGCGGCGATCGGCACGCAGCTCGCGCATCCGAATGGGCTGGTGATCGACATCGCCGGCGAGGCGTCGATCCTTATGAACATGCAGGAGATGTCGACGGCGGTGCAATACCGCCTGCCGATCAAGGTGTTCATCCTGAACAACGAGTACATGGGCATGGTCCGGCAGTGGCAGGAGCTGCTGCACGGCTCGCGCTACTCGCAGAGCTACTCGGAGAGCCTGCCGGACTTCGTGAAGCTCGCGGAGGCCTACGGCGCCAAGGGCATGCGCTGCGAGAAGCCGGGCGACCTCGACGGCGCCATCGCCGAGATGCTCGCCTATGACGGCCCGGTGATCTTCGACTGCATCGTCGACAAGACCGAGAACTGCTTCCCGATGATCCCGTCGGGCAAGGCGCACAACGAGATGCTCCTGTCCGACTACCTCGGTGAGACCGGCGTCGAACTCGGCGACGTGATCTCCGAGGAAGGCAAGATGCTGGTGTGATGGGTTTGGCGGCGGCCCTCCGGGGTCGCCGCTGGTGAGCACGGACGGGACGACGAGGACGAGGCCGGCGATGAATGCGATGAACACCCACTACCCCGATGCCGTCCGCGTCGAGCCGGTGAACCGGCACACGCTGGCGGTGATCGTCGACAACGAGCCCGGCGTGCTCGCGCGCATTTCGGGCCTGTTCTCCGGCCGCGGCTACAATATCGAGAGCCTGACCGTCTCCGAGACCGAGGAGGCGCGCCACATCTCCCGCATCACCATCGTCACGACGGGCACCAACGCCGTGATCGAGCAGATCAAGGCGCAGCTCGACCGGCTGGTGCCGGTCCACCGGGTGGTGGACCTGACGCTCCAGGGCAACGCCCTCGAGCGCGAGATCTGCCTCGTGAAGGTGAAGGGCGAGGGCGAGCACCGCAGCGAGGCCCTGCGGCTCGCCGCCGCCTTCGGCGCCAAGACGCTGGACGCCACGCTCAACTCCTTCGTGTTCGAATTGACCGGAGCCACCGAGGAGATCGACCGGTTCGTGCGCCTGATGAGCGTGATCGGGCTGGTGGAGATCTGCCGGACCGGCATCTCCGCGATGGGGCGCGGGGCTGAGCCGCTGTAGGCTCCGGCGGCTGACCTCTGCTAGGATGCCCCGTCCCCGCAGGAGGCGGAGTGATGGAAGCCAAGGTCATCCGCTGGGGTGACGACCTCGCCGTCCGTCTGAGCAGCGCGGAGGCCGAAGAACTCGGCATCCGCGAAGGCGAGACGGTCGAGATCGTCTCGAAGCGCCCGGTCCCGCCGGAGCCGCAGCAATGGGCTGGGCGCCGGTACGTCAACGGGCTGCCGGTCTATACGCTCGAGGACATGGTCGCCGAGATGCGCCGTCTGGGCCCGGATTTCGAGCCGCCGACCGTGGACTGGGGTCCGGATGTCGGCTCTGAGATCATCGATGACGACGACTCCCGCTGAGCCATCGCTTCAGGCCGGCGATTTGATCCTCGTCGAATTCGGTCCTGTCCGCGGGACGGAACAAGATGGGCGTCGACCGGCGTTGGTTGTGTCGGAAGTGCTGATGAACACGGCGACGCGCCGCGTCATCGTCTGCCCGATTACGAGCAACATCGAACCATGGCCGACGAAGATCATGCTTCCGGTCGGAATGACTGTCGAAGGCGCGGTGTTGACGGATCAGATCCGGTCCATCGATCAGCGGGCGCGTATTCTGAGGCGCCTCGGCGTCGCGCCGGGCGCTGTTCTCGCCGAAGTCCGGCATCAGATCGCGAAACTGCTCGGGCTTTGAAGCAGGACGGCGTATAGCAGTGTCATGACCGCCCGCACCCTCTACTACGCCCCCGGCGCCTGCTCGCTCGCCGCCCACATCGTCCTGGAGGAATCCGGGCTGCCCTACGAGGGCATCAAGCTCGACCTCGCCGCCGGCGACCAGCGCCGGCCGGAATACCTCGCGATCAACGATCGCGGCCGCGTGCCGGCGCTGACCGAGGACGGCTGGGTGCTCACCGAATGTGCGGCCATCATGCGCCACGTGGCCCGTCAGGTGCCGGAGACGGCTCTGTGGCCCGCCGACCTGCGGGAGCAGGCCGCCGCGGACGAGTGGCTCGGCTGGCTCGCCTGCAACCACCACGTGACCTACGCGCATGTCCGCCGTCCGGAACGCTACACCGAGGATGAGGGCGCGTTCGACGGCATCAAGAGCAAGGCGGCCAACACCTACGCGGATCTCGCCACCATGACCGAGGTGCGCCTCTCGCACGGCGGCTGGGCGGTGGGCGACCGCTTCAGCGTCGTCGACGCCTACCTGATGGTCTTCTGGTTCTGGGCGAACGGCCCGGTGCTGCGGTTCGACATGGCCGGCCGCTTCCCGGCCTGGACCGCCCATGCCCGCCGCGTCGCCGAGCGCCCGGCCGTGCAGGCCGTCTTCGCCCGCGAGGGGTTGCCGCTACCGCACTAATCCCATTCGGTCGCGGCAACCCCCTTGCCGCGGCCATCGAATCGGCCTAGAGCGCGTACCGTACGGTACGGTACGCCATTCGAAATGATGCAGGCCAGCGCCACAGCAGAGCGGGAAGCGCCGTCGGCACGCCAGCAGGCGGTGCTGGACGTCGTGCTCGGCCTCATGGTCGAGGACGGCGAGCAGCTCACCATGGACGCCGTCGCGCGCCGGGCGAGCTGCTCGAAGGAGACGCTCTACAAGTGGTTCGGCGACCGGGACGGGTTGCTGACCGCGACGGTGCGCTGGCAGGCCTCCCGGGTCCATGCCGGGCACGACGCCGCGCAGATCCTCGACGGGGCGACCCTGCGGGAGCGCCTGCAGGATTTCGCCGTGACGTGGCTGGAGGTCATCACCGGCCCCACCTCGGTCGCGTTGAACCGCATCGCCATCGCGCATGCGGGCTCGCGCAAGAGCAATCTCGGCGGCATCGTGCTGGCCAACGGCCGCTTCGCCATCGGCGAGCGGGTGAAGCCCGTGCTGGAGGCCGGGCGCGCCGCCGGGCTACTCGCCTTCGCCGACAGCGAGGCCACCTTCCGCACCTTCTTCGGCCTCGTCGGCCGGGATATCCAGATTCGACTTCTGCTCGGCGAGACCCTCGATTTCGACGGGGCCGAGATCCGGCGCGATGCGGGCCGCGCCGTCGAGCAGTTCCTGGCCCTCTACGGCCAGGCCAAACCCGACCCGAACCGCCACGTTTAAGAGGAGACAGACATGCGGGTGTATTACGATCGCGACGCCGACCTGAACCTGATCAAGGGCAAGAAGGTCGCCATCGTCGGCTACGGCAGCCAGGGCCACGCCCACGCGCTCAACCTGCGCGATTCCGGCGTGAAGGACATCGTCATCGCCCTGCGCGAGGGCTCCGCCACCGCCAAGAAGGCCGAGCACGAGGGCTTCAAGGTCCTGTCGGTCGCCGAGGCCGCCAAGTGGGCCGACGTGGTGATGATGCTCACCCCCGACGAACTGCAGGGCGACATCTACCGCGAGTCCCTCGAGGGCAACATGAAGCAGGGCGCCGCGCTCCTGTTCGCCCACGGCCTCAACGTCCACTTCAACCTGATCGAGCCGCGCAAGGACCTCGACGTCCTGATGGTCGCCCCGAAGGGCCCGGGCCACACCGTGCGCTCCGAGTACCTCCGCGGCGGCGGCGTGCCGACCCTGATCGCCATCGCGCAGGACGCGAGCGGAAACGCCCACGACCTCGGCCTGTCCTACGCCTCGGCGAACGGCGGCGGCCGCGCCGGCATCATCGAGACGACGTTCAAGGAGGAGTGCGAGACCGACCTGTTCGGCGAGCAGGCCGTGCTCTGCGGCGGCCTCGTCGAGCTGATCAAGGCCGGCTTCGAGACCCTGGTCGAGGCGGGCTACGCCCCCGAGATGGCCTATTTCGAGTGCCTCCACGAGGTGAAGCTGATCGTCGACCTCATCTACGAGGGCGGCATCGCCAACATGAACTACTCGATCTCCAACACGGCCGAGTATGGCGAGTACGTCACCGGCCCGCGCATCGTCACGCCCGAGACCAAGGCCGAGATGAAGCGCGTGCTGAACGACATCCAGTCGGGCACCTTCACCCGCAACTGGATGCTGGAGAACAAGGTCAACCAGACCTCGTTCAAGGCGACCCGCGCCAAGCTCGCCGCCCACCCGATCGAGGAGGTCGGCGCCAAGCTCCGCGGCATGATGCCGTGGATCTCCGAGAAGGCGCTGGTCGACAAGACCCGCAACTGATCTGTTCGCATCACGCGGCCGGGCTTCGCCCGGTCGTCACGCCGGGGGCCGGTCGCGCGAAGGCGTGGCCGGCCCTTCGCGTTCCGGGTTGCCCGACCTGGGGAGTCCCGGCCATAAGCCCGCCAGCGGTCCCGCGCGTATGAGGACCGGCTAGCGGAGAGGACACGCATGGCATCGCTCTATTCCGACGCGCACCGGGCGCTGCAGGAGGAGTTCGGCACCACCAAGCTCGCGGTGCGCCTCGACGAGGACTGGGTCCACGAGAGCATCCAGCCGGACGAGGCCGCCTTCATCGGCTCCCGCGACATGTTCTTCCTCTCGACCGTCGACCCGGACGGCATGCCGACCGTCTCCTACAAGGGCGGCCCCACGGGCTTCGTGAAGGTGCTCGACGCCAACACGCTGGTGTTCCCGGGCTTCGACGGCAACGGCATGTTCTACTCGATGGGCAACATCGCGGGGCAGGCCAAGGTCGGCTTGCTGTTCATCGATTTCGAGACGCCCCACCGCATCCGCGTGCAGGGCCACGCCACGCTGCTGCGCGACGACGCCCTGATGGCCGAGTACACCGAGGCCAAATACTTGGTGAAGGTCGCGGTGACGAAGATCTGGATCAACTGCCCGCGCTACATCCACAAGTACCAGAAGCTCGAGCAGAACAAGTACGTGCCGCGGCCCGGCCGCGAGACGCCGCTCGCCGCCTGGAAGCGTCTGGACCTCGCGGGCGACGTGATCAGCGACGAAGACAAGGCGCGGGTCGCCCGGGAGGGCAAGCTGGAGGTCTCGGAGTACGAGGCGCTGGTCGCCCGCGGCGAGGCCTGACGACCCTTTGCCGGCCGCCCCGCGAAATGGGGCGGCCGGCGGGCGCTCGATATGCCGGGAATTCAATCTTCGGCGCACAAGTTGATACCAAGTAGATATCCGCGGCGCTTCATATTGATGTAGCAATATAATTGCGACTGATCGCGGCCGAGTTCAAAATTTCTTGACGATGTGCGGGGGTGGCCGCTAGATTTCCTGCAAATCTGGTCGGTCACATCCTTGCGCGGATCGTAGAGAACATGCTTTCGCTGCCCCTGCGTGTCGCCGTTATCTGTAGCGTCCTGATCGCTGCGGTTTTCGCGGGAGGGATGACTTTTCTTGCTCGTCGAATCAACGCTTCCTTCGAGGAGCAGGCGGCCAAGATGCAGTCGGAGACTCTGTCGAACGAGGCGCGCGAGGTCCGGTTTCGCCTCGCGGTCGCGGCCAAGACCGCCGAGAGCATCGCGGTCTCCGCCTCGGCCCTGCGCGCCCGCGGCATTCAGGACCGTGAGGTCTACGATGCGATGCTGCGCGAGCTTCTGCGCGCCAACCCCAGCCTGATCGCGACCTGGACGGGCTGGGAGCCGGATGCCCTGGACGGGCGCGACCGCACGTTCGCCGGCACGGCCTCCTCGGACGCGAGCGGCCGCTTCATGCCCTACTGGAATCGCGGCAGCGGCACGATCAAGCGGGAGGTTCTCACCGGCTACGAGGCCGAGCCGGACGGCGCCTATTATCTTCAGCCGAAGAAGCTGAACCGCTTGGTGGCCATCGAACCCTACATCTACAAGGTGGCCGGGAAGGACGTCGTCATGATGTCGTTCGGCGCGCCGATCAGCGTGGACGGCACGTATCGCGGCACCGCCGGGGTCGACATCGACCTCGGATCCCTGAATGCCGCCTTCGGCGCGGTGAAGCCGTTCGGGACCGGCTACCTGGCCGTGGTCTCGGCGAGCGGAACGACCGTCGCGCATCCGACCGGCGCGGCGGCCGGGAAGCCGATGCACGGCTTCGACGCGTCGGCAGCCGACGCGGCCAGGCAGGCGATCGCGGCAGGCGCCGTGGTGGTGACCGATGCGCCGGGCCCGGATGGGGCGCCGTGGCGGTACATGGCGCAGCATATCCAGGCGGGCGAGACGCCCGACCGCTGGGCCATCGTGGTCGCGGTGCCGGTGGCGACGCTCACGGCTGCCGCCGATCAGGCGCGCGCCAGGCTCATCGGCATCTCGGTCCTCTGCGTGCTGATCGGCTGCGCGGTCGTCTTCGGCGCGCTGCACCGCCTCGTCGGAAAGCCGGTCCGCGCCCTCGGCAGGACCATCGGCGACATGGCCGCGGGCGATTACGGGGCGGACGTGCCCGAGGCTCGGCGCCGCGACGAGGTCGGGCTGGTCGGGCGGGCCGTCCTGAAGCTGCGCGACGGCCTCCGGGCGCAGGCGGAGGCCGACACGCAGGCGCGGGCTTCTGCCCAGGCCGCCGCCGACCGGGACCGCAAGCGGGTGACGGCGGATCTGGCGAACACCTTCGAGCAGGCGGTCGGCGGCATCGTCGAGACGGTCACGAACGCGGCCACCGAGCTGCAGGCCACGGCCCGGGCGCTGGCCGCCACGGCGTCGGAGACCGCCGGCCAGTCGACCACCGTCGCGGCCGGGGCCGAGGAGGCGGCCGCCAACGTCCGGGCCGCGGCCTCGGCGGCCGAGGAGCTCGGCAGCTCCGTGCAGGAGATCGGGCGTCAGGTCCAGGGCTCCGCGCAGCTCGCGCGGGCCGCGGCCGACGAGGCCGGGCGGACGGTGCGTCTGGTCGAGGACCTGAGTGCGGCCGTGATGAAGATCGGGGACGTGGTGGCGCTGATCAGCGGCATCGCGGGCCAGACCAACCTGCTGGCCCTCAACGCCACCATCGAGGCGGCCCGTGCCGGCGAGGCCGGACGGGGCTTCGCGGTCGTGGCCGCCGAGGTGAAGGCGCTGGCCGAACAGACCGCGCGGGCCACCGAGGAGATTGCGGGCCAGATCGCCCGCGTGCAGGCCTCGACCGCGCAGGCGGCCTCGGCGATCGGCAGCATCACGACGCGCGTCGACGAGATCAGCGGCGTGGCCACGACGATCGCGGCCGCGGTCGAGCAGCAGGGTACGGCGACCCAGGAGATCGTCCGCAACGTGACCCAGGCCGCCGCCGGCACGGGCGAGGTGACGACGAACATCGCCCGCGTGGCCGAAGCCGCCGACATGACCGGCTCGGCCGCGGGCCAGGTGCTGGACTCGTCCGCGAACCTGTCGCAGCAATCCGAGCACCTCCGGGCGGAGGTCAGCCGCTTCCTCGGAACGGTGCGCGCGGCCTGAGGACCACCGGGCCGGCCTGCGCGCTACGGGGCTTTTCGGGCAACGATGAACACCCGCGGGAAGGCGAGCAGGCGCTGCCCGTCGCTGCGCGGCGTGTAGGCGGCGTCGATCGCGCCGGTATAGGCCGCCAGGAAGCCGGCCTTCTCCCCGGGCTGCAGCGGGTCGAGGAAGGGCCGGAGCCCCGTGGCGCTCACCCAGTCCACGATGGCGGCGGCATCCGCCATCCGGTGGTGATAGGCAGTGCGCCAGACATCGACCTCGGCGGCCAGGGGCGCCAGCAGGTCGTAGTAGGCCGCGGGCTCCAGCATGCGGCCGAGGCGGCCGGCCACGGCCGGGTCGCCGATCGTTGCCGCCCAGGGGCCGGCCGCCGCGACTTCGCGCATCAGCCGGTGGGTGGGCTCGGCGAGGTTGTCGGGCATCTGCACGGCGAGCACCCCGCCCGGGGCGAGGAGGCCGAACAGCCGCGGCAGCAGGGTCGCGTGGTCCGGCAGCCATTGCAGGACGGCGTTGGCGAAGATCAGGTCCGGGGCGCGCTCCGGGACCCAGGTCGCGGCATCGGCCTGCGCGAAGGTGAGGTCGGGCAGGCGGCCACGGGCGCTCTCCAGCATCGCCGGGGAACTGTCGAGGCCGAGCACCTCAGCATCGGGAAATCGCGCCGCGATCAGCGCGGTGGAATTGCCGGGCCCGCAGCCGAGATCGCAGGCGAGCCGTGGCGCGTCGAGGGGCACGCGGGCGAGGAGCTCGGCCGCCGGCCGCGTCCGCTCGTCCTCGAAGCGGGTGTAGAGGGCGGGGTTCCAATCGGCCATCTCTACCTCCGTGCGACGCCTCAGCAGCCGAGCTGGTCGGCGAGGTCCGCCAGGTCCCGCGCCGCGTGGGTGACCGGCACCGTCGGCGCGGTCTCGCCGCCGGCCGGGCCGTGCTCGTGCGGGCGGGCGATGTGGGCGGTGGACAGACCGTGGCGCGCCGCCGCCGCGAGGTCGTTCGAGTGCGCCGCGACCATCATCGTTTCCGCCGGCGCGAACCCGAAGGCCGCCACCGCGTCGCGGTAGAGCGCCGGCTTCGGCTTGTAGTCGCGGGAATAGCCGGCGCCGAGCACCGCGTCGAAGATCAGCCCGTTGCGGCGGGCGAGGTCGGCCATCAACCGGACAGGCCCGTTGGAGTTCGGTGCCAGGAGGTGCTTCTCCCGCAGCCGCCGCAGCGCGTCCGGCACCTCGGGCCAGGCGTCGAGCCGGTGCCACGCCTGGACCAGCTCCCGCTGCACGGTCTCGGGCACGCCCGCGATGCCGAACTGCGCCAGCACGTCGGGCAGGGACTCGGCCTGGAGCGTGTCGAGGTCGACATAGAGCCGGGCGCCGGAGCGCACCGTCTCCATCGACGGGTCGTAGCGGGCCCGCCATGCATCCGCGAAGGCGCCCGCATCGAGGCTCGGCGCGACGGACGCCAGCAGCCGCGCCGCCTCGCGGGCGACGCCGGAGCGCCAGTCGACGAGCGTCCCGAAGACGTCGAAGACCAGCGCCCGGATTGTCACCGCACCGCCTGGAGGCTGGGGCCCCGCCGCACGAAGCCGACGATGTCCTTGACCGCGTCGAGGGTCTGCGCCGCGATCGTCTCCGCCCGGCCGGAGCCGTCGGCCAGCACGGCGTCGATATGGCCGGGATCGGCGGTGAGCCGCCGCATCTCCCCGGCGATCGGCGCGAGGCTCGTCACGGCGAGGTCGGCGAGCGCCGGCTTGAAGGTCGAGAACTGCGCCCCGCCGAAGTCGCGCAGCACGTCCTCGCGGCTGATGCCGGCCAGCGCCGCGTAGATCCCCACGAGGTTGTCGGCCTCGGGCCGCTCCTTCAGGCCCGCGACCTCGGAGGGGAGGGGCTCCGGATCGGTCTTCGCCCGGCGGATCTTCTGGGCGATGGCGTCCGCATCGTCCGTGAGATTGATCCGGGCGTTGTCGGACGGGTCCGACTTCGACATCTTCTTGGTGCCGTCGCGCAACGACATGACCCGGGCGGCCGGGCCGCCGATCAGCGGTTCCGTGATCGGGAAGAACGCGTCGCCGTGGCCGTGCGCCGCGATGGAGCCGGCGAAGTCGGTGTTGAACTTCTGCGCGATGTCGCGGGTCAGCTCCAGATGCTGCTTCTGGTCCTCGCCCACGGGCACGTGCGTCGCCCGGTAGGCCAGGATGTCGGCGGCCATCAGCACCGGGTAGTCGTACAGGCCGATCGAGGCGTTCTCCCGGTCCTTGCCGGCCTTCTCCTTGAACTGGGTCATGCGGTTCAGCCAGCCGAGGCGGGCGACGCAGTTGAACACCCAGGCGAGCTCGGCGTGCTGGGGCACCTGGCTCTGGTTGAACACGATCGAGCGCTTCGGATCGATGCCGGCGGCGAGGAAGGCGGCCGTGACCTCGCGGATCTGGCCGCGCAAGGCCTCCGGATCCTGCCAGACGGTGATCGCGTGCAGGTCGACCACGCAGTACAGGCACTGCGCGTCGCGGTCCTGCATCTCCACGAAGCGCTTCACCGCTCCGAGATAGTTGCCGAGATGCAGGTTGCCGGTGGGCTGGACGCCCGAGAAGACCAATTCGGTGAACGCGGCCATCGGCGCCGATCCTGAGCAAAGATAGACCGGGGCTCCGCGCCGTCCGGGCGCGGGGTTACTCGCACCCGTAGGCCGGAATGGTCAAGGACGCGCTCACGGCTCCCGCACGGGGCGCTTCGCGCTGGGGCAGAGGTCGGTCAGGACGCAGCGCCCGCAGGCGGGCCGGTGATGGTGGCAGACCTGCTGGCCGTGCAGCATCAGGATCTCGTGATTGTCGTAGAGATCCTGCGCGCTCCACGCCGCGGGCAATTGCCCCCGCAGGATCGCGTGCGCCGGGCCGACATCGACCCGCGGGCCGATCAGCCCGAGGCGCTGGGCGACCCGGTGATGGTGGCTGTCCACCGGCAGCGCCGGCATCCGCAGGGTGGAGAACGACAGGACCGCCGCACTGGTCTTCGGCCCGATCCCGGGGATGGCCTGCAGCCACGCCCGCGCCGCCTCGACCTCCATGTCGGCCAGGAAGGCGAGGTCGAGGGTTCCGCACCGGTCGCGCAGGGCCCGGATCACGTCGCGGATGCGCGGCGCTTTCAGCTCCGGCCATGTCACCCCCGCGATGGCGGCCTCGATCTCCGGCACGTCCGCGTCGATCACCGCCTCCCAGTCCGGGAAGCGTGCCCGCAGGGCCTTGAAGGCCCGGCCGGATTCGGCGTTGCGCGTCCGGTGCGACAGGAGCGAGGAGACGAGTTCGCTGACCGGATCCAGGCTGTGGAAGTACGGGATCGGGCAGCCGTAGACCGGGCAGAGGCGCGCGTGGATCGCCAGCGCCTTCTCGGCGAGGGCGGGATCCATGGCGTTGGGGGCCGCCTTGCGGCGCGGAGGCGGGACGGTCCCGGTTCTGAGGGCGGTGGCGGGCATGTCGGGCGAATCCGCGAGCCGACGCCCCTGTTCCTGCCGGGGCGGGGCAGCGGCGATCTGTCCGATCTCCGCGCATGCGCGTCAGGATCGGGCGATCGGGTGCCGCACACTCCTCCCTTCCCCGCAGAGGGGCGAGAGGCGGCGGTTGCGGCCGGTTCTCCGGCGCAGGATCGGTCCGCGACGCCGGACGATCTGCCGGGCCCTACTTCACCAGCGCGTAGATGTTCACGTCGAGGTTGTCGTCGGTACCGTCCTTGAGGTCGGTGGCGTATTCCTCGACGAACCGGTCCTGCACCACGATGTCCTTGGCATCGAGATAGGCGGTCAGGGTCTCGTAGGTGCTGTCGATCGACTCGTAGGAACCCTTGTGGGCGAAGCGCAACGCCTTGCCGGAGGGCGTCGTGCCGAAGCGCAGCCCGTCGGTCTCCGCCGGCGCCGGGTTCGGCGCGGCCGCCACCGGGATCATCGCCTCGAACTCGAAGCCGTCATCGTCGGTTCGGGTGAAGACCGCCAGCGGCCGGCCGGCCGGCGCGACGCCCAGCTTGGCGAGGTCGGCCTCGATCCGCGCGAAGGCCTGCTTCAGGTTCGGCACGGCCTCCTCCCATTTGGTCTTACCCGACAGGATCGCGGCGGGCTTCGACGGCAGGGTGACCTCGTCGACGTCGCCGGGCTCGCCGGCCTTCTCGATGAGCGTCGGACGCGCAGGCGTTCCCACCGCGGACTGGCCCGCGGGCGGGGGCGCCACCGATTGCTGGGGGGCCGGGGCCGCGCTCTTGTCCGGATCGGCCACCGGGTTCGGCGCCGTCGTCGTCGGCAGCGGGTTCGTCTGGGCCGGCGCGGGTGCCGTGGAGGGCGGCGGCGCAGGCTGCTGCTGCGCGGCGATCGGGCCGCCGGACGCGAGCACGAGGGCGGCCGAGAGGGCGACGAGCGGACGAAGGCGGATCACGTGGGGCGCTCCGGTCGAGGCCCGCGGATGATCGCGCAGGCTCCCGCCGCGTAACCTAGTGGCGAACGTGACGGCCCGCGAGGGCACCGCGGACGAGAGCCGCGGGTGCGGCGCATCTGCCACGCTGCTGCACCCCTCGCGCCGGGCGGTCGCTTTTGCGATATAGCCGGCCCCTCCTCGACCTGCGGGACCGCATGAGCGCACTCGCCCACAGACGCTTCCTGAAGATGCACGGCGCCGGCAACGCGATCGTGGTGCTGGACCTGCGCGGCTCCACCGTGACGGTGCGGCCCGAGGAGGCGCGGGCGATCGCGCAGGATCCCGGCTCGGCCTTCGATCAGCTGATGGTGCTACACGATCCCGTGAGCCCGGGCACGGACGCGTTCCTGCGGATCTACAACACCGACGGTTCGGAATCGGGCGCCTGCGGAAACGGCACGCGCTGCGTCGCCTACGCGATGCTCGACGATCCGGCCATGGCCCGGCCGGCCGAGGGCGGGCGGCTCACCCTGGAGACCGAAGCGGGCGTGCTCGGCGTGCGCCGCGTCTCGGAGCGGGCCTTCACGGTCGATATGGGCCGGCCGCGTCTCGCCTGGGACGAGATTCCCCTGTCGGAGCCCTTCCCGGACACGCGCCGGATCGAGTTGCAGATCGGCCCGATCGACGATCCGATCCTGCACTCGCCGGGCGCGGTGAACATGGGCAACCCGCACGCGGTGTTCTTCGTGGAGCAGGATCCGGATTCCTTCGACCTCGCGCGGATCGGTCCGATGCTGGAGAACCACCCGCTCTTCCCGGAGCGCGCCAACATCTCCGTGGCGCAGGTGACGGGCCGCGAGACGATCAAGCTCCGCGTCTGGGAGCGCGGCGCCGGGCTGACGCTCGCCTGCGGCACCGCCGCCTGCGCCACCGTGGTGGCCGCCTCGCGCCTCAAGATGATCGGCCGGCAGGCCCAGGTCGCGCTGCCCGGCGGCGAGCTGTTCATCGAGTGGCGCGCCGACGACCATGTCCTGATGACCGGCCCGGTCGCGCTCGTCGCCGAGGGGACCCTGGCGCCGGAGCTGTTCGACAGCGCGGCCTGATGGCGGTCGAGACCCTCACCTTCGGCTGCCGCCTCAACACCGTCGAGTCCGAGGCTCTGCGGGCCCATGCGGCCGCGGACGGCCGCGACCGGGTGGTGGTCAACACCTGCGCGGTCACCGCCGAGGCCGGGCGGCAGGCCCGCAAGGCGATCCGGCGCATCGCCCGCGAACGGCCCGGCGCCGAGATCGTCGTCACAGGCTGCGGCGCCGAGGTGGAGACGGAGGCCTACGCGGCCATGCCGGAGGTCGCGCGCCTCGTCGGCAACGCCGAGAAGCTGCGGCCGGAGGGCTGGTCGGCGGCCGCGACCGGACCGGGGGCCGTCATGGCGGCGCGGATGGCCGAGCCGACGCGGATCGAGGCCATGGCCGGGCACACCCGCGCCTTCGTGCCCGTGCAGAACGGCTGCGACCACCGCTGCACCTTCTGCGTGATCCCGTTCGGACGCGGCGTCTCCCGCTCGGTGCCGGTGCCCGATGTGGTCGCGCAGGTGGAGACCCTCGTGGCCCGGGGCGGGCGGGAAGTGGTGCTGACCGGCGTGGATCTCACCGCCTATGGACGGGATCTCGCCGGGCCGTCCCTCGGCGGTCTGGTGCGGTCGATCCTCCGGGCGGTGCCCGACCTCCCGCGCCTGCGCCTCTCCTCCATCGATTCCGTGGAGGCCGACGACGCCCTGCTCGCGGCGATCGCCGAGGAGGAGCGGCTGATGCCGCACCTGCACCTGTCGCTGCAGGCCGGCGACGACCTGATCCTCAAGCGCATGAAGCGCCGGCACCTGCGCGCCGACGCGATCCGCTTCTGCGAGACCGTGCGGCGGCTGCGGCCCGACATGGTGTTCGGCGCCGATCTGATCGCGGGGTTTCCGACCGAGACGGAGGCGCAGTTCGCCCGCTCCCTCGACCTCGTGGCGGAATGCGGCCTGACGCACCTGCACGTCTTCCCGTATTCCCCGCGCCCCGGGACACCCGCCGCGCGGATGCCGCCGGTGGAGGCGGACGCGATCCGCGCGCGGGCGGCGCGGCTGCGCGCAGCCGGTGCCGACGCCCTGCGGCGGCACCTCGACGCACAGGTCGGGCGGCGGCTGACCGTGCTGGCGGAGCGCGGCGGCACCGGGCGGAGCGCGGATTTCACCGCCGTGCGCCTGTCAGACGCGCCTGCCCCCGGCACGTTCCACAGCGTCGCGATCGCGTCTCACGACGGGGCGCGGCTGATCGCGGCCTGAGCCGCGAGCGGCGCCACGGCCTCGGCGATGTGCGGCGGCGGCGGGGCCGTCACCGTGATGGCGTCGCGCTTCGGATAGAGCGGGATCGACAGGGTCCGCGCGTGCAGGTGCAGCGCGCTGCCGCGGGGCGCCCCGCCGTAGATCGCGTCGCCCAGGATCGGCCAGCCGGAGGCGGCGCAATGGACCCGGAGCTGGTGGGTGCGGCCGGTCACCGGCTTCAGCTCCAGCCATGTCCGCCCCCCGGCGCGGCCGAGCACCCGCCAGTCCGTCAGCGACGGGTCGCCCGCCGGGTCGGCCTTCATCCACCAGGAGCGCGGATCGTCCGAGCGGCGGGCCAGCGGCAGGTCGATGCGGCCGGCCTCCTCGGCGGGGCCGCCCTCCACGATCGCCCAGTAGGTCTTGTCGACGCCGCTGCCGGAGAACAGCTTGCCGAGCCGCGCCAGCGCCTTGGCGTGGCGGCCGAGCGCGAGGCAGCCGGAGGTGTCGCGGTCGAGCCGGTGCGCGGCCTCCGGGCGGCGCGGCAGGCCGAACCGCAGGGCGTCGAGGTGATCGGTGAGCGTCTCGCCGCCGCGGGGGCCCGGATGGACCGGTAAACCCGCCGGCTTGTCGATGACGAGCAGCAGGGCATCGCGGTAGAGGAGGCGCGCGCCTATGTCGAAGGCGTTGGACATCCGGATCGGCTAGAGGGTCGGTGTCGGCGGGGCAAGGTGGGGCGAGGACGCGATTTCATGGCGAGCGAGGAGAAGCCCGGCTGGTTCGGACGCCTGTTCGGGCGCAAAGGCCAGCCCGCGCCCGAGGACAAGCCCGAGGACAAGCCGGAAGACAAGCCCGAGGCCGAGCTGCCCGCGGAGGCGGCCTCGCCCTCCGAGGGTGAGCCGGACTTCGCCACCGCCGCGGAGGACGTCGCGCATGTTCCGCTGCCGCCCGAGGAGACCGGGGAGCCGGTCCCGGACGTGGTCGAGGGCGCCGATCTGCTGCCCGTCGCGGGCGAGCCCGAGCGTCCGCCGGCCGGCACCGCCGGCGACGACCCCGCGCACGGGGCCGACCCGGTCGATACCGGTGACGTGAACCGGGAGCCGGTGGTCGCGCCGATGCCCGACATCCAGCCGGTCGACAGCGCCGCGGCCCTGGCCCACGACGCGGGCGCCGGGCCGGACCGCGAGCCGGAGGCCAAGGGCTGGTGGAGCCGGCTGACCTCGGGGATGAAGCGGACCTCGTCGGCGCTCTCCGAGCGCGTGACCGGCCTGTTCACCAAGCGCAAGCTCGACGCCACCACCCTGGAGGACCTGGAGGACGCGCTGATCCAGGCCGATTTCGGCCTCGAGACCGCGATGCGGGTCTCGGAAGCCGTCGGCAAGGGCCGCTACGAGAAGGGCATCTCGCCGGACGAGGTGCGGGCGATCCTCGCCGCGGAGGTCGAGCGGGCGCTGGAGCCCGTGGCGGTGCCGCTCGCCATCGACGCGAGCCGGAAGCCCTTCGTGATCCTCACCGTCGGCGTGAACGGCGCCGGCAAGACCACGACCCTCGGCAAGCTCGCCTCGAAGCTGCGGGCGGAGGGGCGCACCGTGATGCTGGCGGCGGGCGACACGTTCCGGGCGGCGGCGATCGACCAGCTCAAGGTCTGGGGCGCGCGCACCGGCACGCCGGTGGTGAGCGGCGCGCAGGGGGCAGATGCCGCGGGCCTCGCCTTCGACGCCCTCAAGCAGGCGGCCGCCGCCGGGACCGACGTGCTGCTGATCGACACCGCCGGCCGGCTCCAGAACAAGACCGGCCTGATGGCGGAGCTAGAGAAGATCGTCCGCGTGCTGCGCAAGCAGGATCCGGAGGCGCCCCACGCCACGATCCTCGTGCTCGACGCCACGGTGGGCCAGAACGCCCTCAGCCAGGTGGAGCTGTTCTCGCAGGCCGCGCCAGTCTCGGGCCTGGTGATGACCAAGCTCGACGGCACCGCCCGGGGCGGCATCCTGGTGGCGCTCGCGGCGAAGTTCGGCCTGCCGGTCCACTTCATCGGCGTCGGCGAGGGCGTCGAGGACCTGGAGCCCTTCGCGGCCCGCGACTTCGCCCGGGCCATCGCCGGGCTGGAGAAGGATTAGGACGCGGCCCCCCGCCGATCTTTGGTGCGCGATGTCATGGACATCGCGCGCTCGGCGTACCACACACCCCGCAAATCCCGTTCGACGCTCCCGGCCCACCGTGAGCGCCGCAGCCGAGCCGACCGAGCGTATGCAGATCGAATCCGTCCCCCCGCACCGCCACCTGCCGCCGCTCGTGAAGCTGGCGCTGGAACTCGGCCCGCTGGTGCTGTTCTTCCTCGGCAACGCGTATTCCGAGAAGTTCGGCGTCGCCCCGGACCAGAAGCTGTTCGTGGCCACGGGCGTGTTCATCGCGGCGACCGTGGTGGCGCTGGCGATCCACTACGTCATGGTGCGCCGCCTGCCGATCATGCCGCTCGTGTCTGGCGTGGTGGTGGTGGTGTTCGGCGGCCTGACCCTGGCGCTGCAGGACAAGACCTTCATCATGGTCAAGCCGACCATCGTGAACGCCCTGTTCGGGACGGTGCTGCTCGGCGGCCTCGTGTTCGGGCGCTCGCTGCTCTCGGTGGTGCTCGATTCGATGTTCAGCCTCACCGAGGAGGGCTGGCGCAAGCTCACCTTCCGCTGGGGCGTGTTCTTCTTCGTGCTGGCGGCGCTCAACGAGCTGGTGTGGCGGACGCAGACGGAGGATTTCTGGGTGAACTTCAAGGTGTTCGGCATCATGCCGATCACCGTGCTGTTCGCCCTGGCGCAGACGCCGCTGCTGACCCGCTACGAGCGCAAGACCCCGCAGCCCGAAATCTAGGGTCTACTGCGCTGCCGCGACCTTGCCGGCGGCGCGGATTCGCGTGAGCACGCTCGCGAAATTCTCAGGCGTGAGGATGCCGACGAGCTTGTCGCGGATGATGCCGTCCGGCCCGATGATGAAGGTTTCGGGCACGCCGTAGACGCCGAAATCGATCGCCGCCCGCCCGCCGGCATCGGCCCCCACCGCGCTGAACGGGACCCCGTGCCGGGCCAGGAAGCGCTGGCCAGCCTCGGGGGTCGGCTCCTTGTAGTCGATGCCCACGAGCCGGATGCCGGGCTCCTTCGCCAGGCGCATCAGCATCGGGTGCTCCACCTGGCAGGGCGCGCACCAGGAGGCGAAGACGTTGAGCACCGTGATCTGGCCCTTCAGATCCGCGCTCGACAGGCCGGGCACGGGCGCGCCCCCGGCGGTCAGCCCCGGCACGGCGGGCAGATCGAACTGCGGCACCGGTTTGCCGATCATCGCGGAGGGCAGGGCCGCCGGATCGGCGCCGGAGCGCAGGCGCAGGAACAGCACGGCGGCGAGCGCCGCGAAGGCGAGGGCCGGCACGATCAGCAGCAGCGAGCGGCGGACCGGCTGCGGCCGCCCGGTCGCCTCGTCGAGGGGCGCGGTCATCGCCGATCCTCGCCGAAGCCCTTCAGGGCACGCAGCTGCGTCCGGCGATCGCGCAGGGCGTTGCCGACCAGGGCGACCATCACGAAGGCGGTGAAGGCGTAGGCGAGCAGGATGAAGCCGCCGTGAGACCCGAGATCCATTGCGGCCCCCTAGACCGGTTGGCCGACCGGCATCGCGGCCGGCGTCGGAGTGATGTGCGGCTGGGCGCGGTCGAGGCGCTCGGCCTCGCGGATCGTCAACGTCCGCACCCGGCGACGCATGATCTCGGTGCGCATCGTGTAGAGATGCAGGGTGGTCCCGCCCAGGGTCGCGGCGCCGATCATGACCAGCAGCGGGTAGAGCATCGAGGGATCGATGGTCGAGCCGCCCATGCGCAGGATCGAGGCCGGCTGGTGGAGGGTCGACCACCAGTTCACCGAGAACTTGATGATCGGCAGGTTCACGGCCCCGACCAGGGTCAGGATCGCCACCGCGCGCGCGGCACGGTTCGGATCCTCCAGCGTGCGCCACAGGGCGATGATGCCGCAATAGATCAGCAGCAGAATGAGCATGGAGGTCAGGCGGGCATCCCAGACCCAGTAGGTGCCCCACATGGGCTTGCCCCACAGGGAGCCGGTCACGAGGCAGATCAGCGTGAAGGCCGCCCCGATCGGCGCCGCCGCCCGCTGGGCGACATCGGCCAGCGGGTGGCGCCAGACCAGGGTGCCGATCGCCGACACGCTCATGGCCCCGTAGAAGAACACGCCGAGCCACGCCGCCGGGACGTGGATGTACATGATCCGCACGGTCTCGCCCTGCTGGTAGTCGGGCGGCACCACGAAGAAGGTCTGGTACAGCCCCAGGGCCAGGACGGCGAGCGACAGGGCCGTGAGCCACGGCACCAGCGCGCCCGACCAGCGCATGAAATGGCTGGGGTTCGACAGGCGGGTCCAGAGGGAAGGCGTCATCGCGGCAGCTGTCTCGGACATCGTGGAAGCGGTCTAGCCTAGGGTGCGGTGCAGCAACAATGCGGGACGGCGGCGCAGGCGGCGGGGTCGCCGGAATGTGGTCGCAGACGGTGCCAACGCTGACGGGGCGTCGGAGCCGACGCGCTCCTGGACGATCGCGTCGACACCCAACCGTCTTCTTGGGACATCCGCGACGCGCCCCCTCTCCCGTGCGGGAGAGGGGATTCGCGCTACGCCCACACGCGTCTAAGCCTCCCAGCGTTCGCCGGTCTGGACAGTATCGCTATCTCGAGCTTCCTGTGACCGCGCCTGTTCGAGGCGTCCCGGGCCATGCCCCCGGCGCCACCGGCGCGCGGGGACGATGACGCATGTCCGCAACCGCAGGTTTTGGCGTCCGAGCCTTGCGCATCGCGGGCAGATTGCGCATATAGACGTGAACAAAAAGAGAACGAAAGAGCGTCCCCGAGAAAAGCTGTGGACGACCCGCCTCCCTCCTGACGGAACGAGCGCCTCATGCGAACCGCCGACAAGCAGATCGCCGACATTCTCGTCCGCTACGGCGAGCCCTTCGGGGGCAACGTCTGGCGCGTTCAGGGGACCGCCGTCATCTACCACAAGACCCTGGAGCGCATCGCCGCCCAGGCCGGCATCGTGTTCGAGCCGCCGACCGTCATCCGGGCCGAACGCGACGAGGCCGTGATTCTGGTGACCGGCCGCCTGCCCGGCGCGAAGCCCGGGACCGAGCGGGTCGAGTGGTCGATGGGCGAGGCGCTGGTCAACGTGAACTACCGCGTCTCCGGCAAGCAGGCGGCCTACGTCTACGCCATGGCCGAGAAGCGCGGGAAGGACCGCGTCATCCTCAAGCTCATCGAGCTGCACGGTCTCGTCTACTCGGAGGAGGAGGCCGACGAGTTCCGCGCCCATCAGATCCCGGTCCGCGCCGTCGACGAGGATTTCGAGGAGGCGCCCGCCTTCGACGAGGTCACCGAGGCCGAGGGCGACCTCAAGCGCCGCATCGACGAGGCCGCGACGATCAACGCGGTCACCGACCTGATGCTGGACGGCGCCACCCAGGCCGTCCTGGCGACGATGCCGCCCGGCACCCGCGACGAGGTGCGCGACTACGCCAAGGCCCGCCTCGTGGCGCTCGGCTGGCCGAAGCGCGCCGGACGCCGCAGCGCCGCCTGATCCCGCTTCCACCCCACCGAAGGAGATCGCCATGCATCGCGCGACGAGCCGCCGCACCATGAAGGCCCGCCGGGATTCCCACCACGGCTGGAGCATCGAGACGCTGTCCTACAGCCCGACGCGGATCGTGCGCCTCGGCGCCGAGAAGGTCGCCATCCTGTTCCCCCCGGTCGAGCCCGGCGCGGCCTGGCAGCTCTACCCGCATCCCGACACGTTCCCGGGCCTCAACTTCGAGGGCCTGCCCGAGCCGCTGCGTCCGGAATTCCTCGCCTTCCCGGATCTTCCGGAGGTCGAGCGGTTCCTCGGCATCCGTGATGCCGAACCCGCCGCGCTGGCGGCGTAAGCTGACGGCTCAGAGCGATGGCCAGGGCGCGCCGCGATGGAGCGCCTCGGCCTCGGCCGTGAAGGTGCCGTCGGAACCGTGCAGCACGAGGGGCGGGCGCAGGCTCGCGGCGGCGCGGCTGCCGCGGACCGCGGCGATCAGCACACGGATCGCGGGCGCGTCGCCGCGGGGATGGACCGGGCGGATCGCCAGCCCGCCGTAGCGGCCCTTCAGGGCGTCGAGGCAGGCCGGAAGGGCGTCCGCCCGGTGGATCAGGCCGAGGCGGCCGCCGGGCCGCAGGATCGCCGTGCAGGTCCGGATCCAGGTCTCGAGATCCCCGCCCGCGAAGGTGTGGGCGGCGGCGCGGCCCGGATGCGGCGAGGCACGGTGGCTGCCGGGTGCGAAGAACGGCGGGTTGGTGAGCACGACGTCGAAACTGTCCGGCACCAGGCCGGCGGCGCGGCGTTCCGCCGCGGATGCCAGGACGTCGGCCACCAGAACCTGCGCGTCGATGCCGTTGAGGGCCGCGTTGGCGCGGGCATGCCCGGCGAGCACCGGGTCGCGCTCGACCAGCGTCGGCCGGAGGCCCGGCGCCAGGGCCGCGCAGGCGAGACCGACGGCACCGGTCCCGGCGCCGACATCGCAGACCCGCTCCCCGGCCTGCGGCGCGAGCAGTCGGGCGAGCAGCACCGCGTCGGTCCCGGCCCGATGCGCCCCCCGCGGCGGCTGGTGCAGGCGCAGGAGACCGCCGAGGAAGGAATCGGCGCCGGTGTCGGCCTCTTCTGTCACGGCTGGCGCAGCTCGTGGGCGATGCCGGCATCCGTGAGCAGGCGGCGGGCCTGGGCCTCGTGGTCGCGCGGGACGAGAAGGCGCTGGCCGAAGACCCCGATCGATCCCTCCATCAGGCTCATGTGGCTGTCGGCGACGAGGACCGGGATCTCGGCCGCCTCGAGGACCGATCGGGCGAACCCGATCAGCACGACATCGTTGGCCCGGATCAGCTCGATCATCGCGCGTTCGCTCCGAAGCGGGCTCGGATCGGCGGTTTCGTCGCGTGAGCCCCGCGCTGGCGGCACCCCATATCCGGACGGCGACGATGTTGCGGCGCCGCGGGGCGCGTGCGAAGGGATCGCCCGCCCCCTGAGGGGCGACCGGTCTGGAGGTCACGGATCTTGGGTATGGCCCTCTCCATCGAGAATCCGAAGCCCGAGGCGGAGGCGGGGCTCAACGACCTCGTCGCGCTGGTGGCCGACGGCATGGCGCGGGTCAACACCACGATCCTGTCGCGGACGGGATCGGACGTGGCGATGATCCCCGAGGTCGCCAACCACCTGATCGCCTCCGGCGGCAAGCGCCTGCGCCCGATCCTGACGCTCGCCTGCGCCCAGCTCTGCGGCTACGCGGGCGCGACCGACGGCGACGTGAAGCTCGCCGCCAGCGTCGAGTTCATGCACACCGCGACGCTCCTCCACGACGACGTGGTCGACGAGAGCGACATGCGCCGCGGCCGCGTCGCCGCCCGGATCAAGTGGGGCAACGAGGCCTCCGTGCTGGTCGGCGACTTCCTGCTCGGCCAGGCCTTCCGGATGATGGTGGAGGTCGGCTCCCTGCGGGCGCTCGACATCCTCTCGGCCGCCGCCACGGTGATCGCCGAGGGCGAGGTGATGCAGCTCACCAATGCCAAGAACCTGGAGACCGACGAGGCCGCTTACCTCGCGGTGATCCGCGGCAAGACCGCCGAGCTGTTCGCCGCCGCCTGCGAGGTCGGCCCGGTGCTCGCCGGACGGCCCGAGGCCGAGCAGGCGGCCGCCCGGTCCTACGGGATGAATCTCGGCATCGCCTTCCAGCTGATCGACGACGTGCTCGATTACGGCGGCACCTCGGCGGAGCTCGGCAAGAACGTCGGCGACGATTTCCGCGAGGGCAAGATCACCCTGCCGATCGTGCTCGCCTACCGCCGCGCCAGCGAGGGCGAGCGCGGCTTCTGGCGCCGCACCCTGCAGCAGGGCGAGATCGGCGCCGACGATCTGGAAACGGCCCTCGACCTCCTGCAGCGCCACGGCGCCCTGGAGGAGACCGTCGCCCGCGCCCACCATTACGGCGCAGAGGCCCGGGCCGCCCTCGACATCTTCCCCGACGGGCCCGTCAAGGCGGCGCTCCTCGGGGCCGTCGAGTTCTGCGTGGCGCGGGCGCGCTGAGGCGGGGCCTCACGGCTCCCGCATCGACAGCCAGACCGCCCCACCATCGGATCGGCAGCGCGTCGCCCCGGGCTGACCGGACCGCAGCCCGCCGCGAAGGTATCCCTCGCGCTCCGTCCCCGCAGGCGGGTCGGTGATGCCGGTCCCTACGATTGAACGACCCATCGGCCGCCGGTCGCGTCAGCGCGTCGCGGGTCCGAGGGCGTCGGTGAGGGCGGGGGCGAGGTTGCGCAGCTCGTCCAGATGCGCGGCCGTCAAGCTTTGCAGGAGGACCTCGGCACGGGGCGTGAGCGACAACGCGCTCCGCCGCCGGTCCTCCACGGCGCGTGTCTTGGTCAGCAGACCGGCCTCCACCATGCGGGACACCAGTTCGGCCGCGCTGTGCGGGGCGATCAGCAGCTGCTCGGCCAGAAGGCCGACCGTGGCGGGCGCGCGTCCGACATGGCCTGCCAGGGTCAGCAGGGCCTGATGCTGCTGCGGCGGCAGCCCCGCCCGGGCCGCCGCGGCCTCGCTGAACGCCAGGAAGCGGCGGAGCCGGAACCGGAAATCCGCGAGCGCCGCATATTGCTCCCGCGACAGCGCCTCCGTCCCGGACGCGTCGGTGTCCATGATCGCCTCCGTGATGGGGCCTGTGATCCGCCGACGATGCCCCGGATCGACAGGCTTGTGCAGCCTCGCCACGACCGTGCCGTTGTGGATTATATCGGATCACGACATAAATGCGGTCGTGAGGAAAGGAGGCCTGGATGATCGGCGGGACGGAAGGGGAGCGCGGGGGTGCGAGGCCGTTGCGCCGTGCGCTGCGGGATTTCAGTGCTGATCGGCGGGTCCTGACGCTGGCCGGCATGGCTGTCGTCACCGGCACGGCCGCGAGCGTCACCGCCTGGATCCTGCTCACGCTCATCGGCCTTGTGACCAATCTCGCGTGGTATGGCCGCTTCGATACCGCTCTGACCTCCCTGGCCGGCGCGACGCCGGGGCCCTGGATGGTGGCGATCCCGGTGATCGGGGCGCTGATCGTCGGCGCCATGGCGCGCTACGGCTCGGAGAAGATCCGCGGCCACGGGATCCCGGAGGCGATGGAGGCGATCCTGATCGGCGGGAGCCGGATGTCGCCCAAGGTGGCCGTGCTCAAGCCGCTCTCCTCGGCGGTGGCGATCGGCACCGGCGGCCCGTTCGGCGCCGAGGGGCCGATCATCGTGACCGGCGGCGCGGTCGGCTCGCTCTTCGCGCAGTTCTTCCACCTCAGCGCCGCCGAGCGGAAGACCCTGCTGGTGGCGGGCGCGGCGGCGGGCATGACCGCCATTTTCGGGACGCCCGTGGCGGCCGTGCTGCTCGCCGTCGAAGTCCTGCTGTTCGAGTGGCGGCCGCGGAGCCTCGTCCCGGTGAGCGTCGGGGCGGTCACGGCGGCCTGCTGGCGGCCGGCCCTGTTCGGCGCCGGCCCGCTGTTTCCCTTCGCCGACAATCCGGCCCTGCCCTGGTGGGGGCTTCCCGCCTGCGCGCTGCTCGGCGTCGCCTGCGGCCTGATCTCCGGCGCGCTGACCCGGGCGCTCTACGCGCTGGAGGACGCGTTCGGGCGGCTTCCCCTCCACTGGATGTGGTGGCCCGCCCTCGGCGCCGTCGTGGTCGGCCTGGGCGGCCTCGCGGAGCCCCGGGCGCTCGGCGTCGGCTACGACGTGATCCACGACCTGCTCTCCGGCCACATGCTGGCGAGCGCCGTGGTGCTGATCCTGGTGGTGAAGGCGGTGATCTGGCTCGCCGCCCTGTCGTCGGGCACGTCCGGAGGCGTGCTCGCGCCGCTGCTGATCCTCGGCGGCGCCTTCGGCTGGCTGATCGGCCTGCTCCTGCCCGGCGCTCACGGCTTCTGGGCGCTGCTCGGCATGGCGGCGATGCTCGGCGGCACGCTGCCGGCGCCGCTCACGGGCGTCGTCTTCGCCGTCGAGGTGACCGGCGACGTCGCCGCCCTGGCGCCCCTGCTCGCCGCCACCATGGCGGCCTACGCGGTGACCGTGCTCCTCCTCAAGCGCTCGATCCTGACCGAGAAGATCGCCCGGCGCGGGCAGCACGTCACCCGGGAATACGGGATCGATCCCTACGATCTGGCCCGGGTCGAGGCGGTGATGACCCGCACCGTCGAGACCCTGGACGCGGACCTGCCCCTGGCCGAGGCTCTCGCCGCCATCGAGACCGGCCTCCACCACGCCTACCCGGTGGTCGACGGCGCGGGTCGGCCGGTGGGCCTCGTCTCGCGCAAAGACGCCCTGCGCTGGACCCTCGAAGTGCGCGAGGGTGAGACCGAGGCGGGCACCCTCGGCGAGCGCGTCTCCGACGCCGATCTGGCCGTCGTCCATCCGGGCGACGTGGTCTCGCACGCCCTCGACGTGATGCTGTCGGCCGGGCAGGGCCGCCTGCCGGTCACCGATCCGCAGACCGGCAGCCTCGTCGGGCTCCTGACCCGCAAGGATCTGCTTCAGGTGCGCGCCACCGTGGTGCGGGCCGAAGCCGAGCGCCGCGCGTTCTACCGGAAGGGGCGGGGTGAGCGGCGCGCACGGATGGAGGCATGACCATGGAGCCGCGCCTTCCCGGCCGGACCACCCGCCTCGACCAGCTCGGGCCGGGCAGCTGCTACCTGATCGCCGGCCCGGACGGGCCTGATCTCGCCCTCGTCGTCCTGCGTGACGGACGGCGGGAGGCCCTGCTGCTGAACCGGCGTCACGAGGCCGACGGCCACCTGCGGATCGTCTCTGAGATCGCCCCCGACACCGACGTGTTGGCGCTGCAGGGCGCTTTCCTGGCGCCCAGCGGTGCCCTCGCGGACATCGCCGTCGGCCACGCCGCCCTCGCTCCGGCTGCGCTCCATCTCGGTGACGGCCGCGCGTATCTGTGCGGCTGCGACAGGGACGGCCGGCTGGCCGCCTTCGATGTCGGGAGCGGCCGGGTCAGCGCGATGGATCCCGGCGACCTGCCGCGGGCAAGCCGCTGGCGCGTGATGGTGCCGGAGGGGAACGGGGTCGTGACGGTCTACGCGGCGGAGCCGGCCTGAACGCCTGCCGCGGGTTGGCTCAGCGCAGGAAGGTCGGTGCGACCCACCATGCAGGGTGGGCGGTGCGCAGGGCTGCGGCGGCCCGCACGGCCGCGCGCCGGTCGGCGAACAGCGCGAACACGGTCGCGCCCGAGCCCGACATCCGCGCGAGGCGGCAGCCCTGGCCGCGGAGGGCCTTGAGCGCGTCGCCGATCACCGGCGCCACGGTCAGGGCCGGTGCTTCCAGATCGTTGCGGGCCCCGGCCAGGGCTTCCAGCAGCGCGCCGGTCGCCATGTCTTGCGGGATCGTCGGATGCGGTGCGCCCGGGAGATCCTGGCCGGCGGCGAGGCCCAGCGCCTTGAAGACCGGTGCGGTGGGCACCGGAACGCCGGGATTGATCAGCACCGCGGGCAGCGGCGCGAGGCCGAGGGCCGGGCCGATCTCCTCGCCGGCACCGCGCATCATCCGGGCCCGCGGGACAAGGCAGACCGGCACGTCGGCGCCGGTCTCGCGCGCCACCGCGCCGACGGCCTCGTGGTCGAGGGACAGCCCGTTGAGGCGCGCCAGCAGCCGCAGGGCCGCGGCGGCGTCGGAGGAGCCGCCGCCGATCCCCGCCGCGACCGGCAGGCGCTTCACCAGATGGAAAGCGCCCACGCGCAGCCCCGGCACCCGCGCGGCGAGCCCCCGGGCGGCCCGGAGGACGAGGTTGTCGTCCGTGGGACCGGCCGGGCCGGCGGTGGGCCCGCTGACGGTCAGGCCCAGCGGGGCAGCGGGATCCAGCGTCAGGCGGTCGGCAGTCCCCGCGAAGGCGACGAGGCTCTCAAGCACGTGGTAGCCGTCGCCGACGCGGCGGCCGAGGACGTGGAGCGTCAGGTTGACCTTGGCGGGGGCGCGATCGGCGAGAAGGGGCACGGGGTCTCGGTCGGGTCGTGGCGGTTTGTCCCGAGGCTCTACAGCCTCGCGGACCAGAACAACAGCTCAGCGGGTGTCTCCGCCGAACGCCCCGTGCGGCCGATAGGGCAGGGCGTCGCCCACGCGGATCGCGGTCAGATCCTCGGCGAGTTCGACCAGCCCGTCGCTTCCCGCAAGGCCCGACAGAGCTCCGCCGGGCGCCGGCACGGCCTCAGGCAGACCGTCCGGGCCGGCGCGCAGGCAGACGCGCAGATATTCGCGCCGCCCGGGACGCTTCTCGCGGGCGAAGCCGCTGCGGACCGCCATCTCGGGCGCCGTGTCGTGTGCCCCGGAGAGATGCAGGACCAGGGGACGCAGCACCGCAAGGGCGGTCACGTAGGCAGCGGCCGGATTGCCCGGCAGGCCGATGAAGGGCGTGCCGGCCACGGTTCCGAGTGCCACCGGGCGACCGGGCTTGATTGCCAGCCGCCAGAAGGTCAGCGCGCCCGAAGCCTCGACCGCGGCGCGGACGTGATCCTCCTCGCCGACGGAGACGCCCCCCGATGTCAGGATCAGGTCGTGGGACGCGGCGGCGCCCGCGATGCGCGCCCGCAGAGGCCCCGGCTCGTCGCGCAGGATGCCGAGATCGACCGGGTTGGTGCCGAGCCGTTTCAGGAGCGCGGCGAGCATCGGCCGGTTGGCGTCGAAAATGCCGGCCGGCGACAGCGGCTGGCCGGGCGGCGTCAGCTCGTCACCGGTGGAGAACAACGCGACCGTCAGAGGCTTCCGCAGGGGCAGCGCGGGCAGGCCGCAGGCGGCGGCGAGCGCGACGTGCTGCGGCCCGAGGCGCGTCCCGGCGCGGATCACGATGCTGCCGCGGGCGACGTCCTCGCCGGCCCGCCGCCGGTTGGAGCCCGGCAAAAGGCCCTCGGGCAGGACAACGGTGCCGCCCTCGATCCGCACGTCCTCCTGCATGGCGACGGTGTCGGTCCCCGGAGGCATCGGCGCCCCGGTGAAGATCCGAACCACCGCGCCCGGATCCGGATCGGCGGCCGGATGGCCGGCCGGCACGCGTCCGCCGATGGGCAGGCGCGTTTCGCCCTCGACCGCGAGATCGCCGGCCCGCAGGGCGTAGCCGTCCACCGCGGCGTTGTCGAAGGGGGGCAGATCGAGCGGCGCGATCAGGTTCTCCGCGAGGACCCGGCCATCCGCACCCGCGAGCGGAACCGTCTCGATTCCGGACAGGACCGGAAGCCGCGCCCGGATCAGCGCCACCGCGTCGGCGACCCGCATCGGCGCGGGTGCGGCGTCGAAGCAGTCGGGGCTCAGGCGGCCCATGGCGCTGCGGGCTCAGACGGGGGCGGGCGGGTCGGCACAGGCGGCCTCGCGGGCTGGGACGAGTCGCCTTGCGGCATCGGCGCCGCGCGATCAAGCCCGGGCCTTGGTCCCGACAGGTCAGATCCTCTAGGCTCCCGCGCATCATGGCGTTTCCCGAATCCGTCTCTGTCGCGCTTCCCTGCCAGCGCCACCTGTTCGAGATGCCTGCCGCCATCTGCTACCTCGACGCGGCGGCGTGGTCGCCGCTTCCGCGGGCCGTGCGCGAGGCGGGCGAAGCGGGAATTCTGGTCAAGAGCCGACCCTGGGACCATCCCCGCGCGGTGGTCCCGGCTTGGGCCGAGCGGGCGCGCGCAGCGGCCGCCCGGCTGATCGGGGCCGGCGCGGACGATATCGCGATCGTCGGCGCGGTCAGCCATGCCATGGCGGTGGCCGCGCACAACCTGACTTTGAGACCGGGCGGGCGCCTGCTGCGCGTGGCCGACGAGTTTCCGTCCCTGCGATTCGCCTTCGACCGCCTGGCCGAGCGACAGGGCCTCGTGGTTGAGGAGATCCCGCGCCCTTCGGACGGGGACTGGACCGAAGCCGTCGCGGCCGCGATCACGCGGCCGGGCGCCGCGCCGCTCGCCCTCGCCACCCTGACCCCGCTGCACTGGACCGACGGCAGCCTGATCGACCTCGACCGTCTCGCCCCCCTGGTCCATGCGGCGGGCGCGGCCCTGGTGATCGACGCGACGCAGGCCGTGGGCGCCGTTCCTGTGAGCGTCGCCCGGTGGCGCCCCGATTTCCTGGCCTTCCCCACCTACAAATGGACCCTCGGTCCCTATGGCCTCGCCTTCCTGTACGCGGCGCCGCACCGGCAGGACGGGGCGGCCATCGAGGAGAATGTCGGGAACCGGCCGCCGGCCGTCGGCGCACGCCGCTACGACCGGGGCGAACTCTACGATCCGGTGGCGTTGTCCATGGCCGTAGCCGGGTTGGAGCTGATCGCCGAATGGCGCGTGCCGGCCATCGCCGCCGGCCTGCGCGGGCTGACAGACCGCTTGGCGGACGGGGTCGCCGCGTTCGGCCTGACGCCGATGCCGGCGGCCTTGCGGGCACCGCACATCCTGGGATTGCGGCCGCCTGCGGGGATGCCGACCGATCTCGTCGGGCGCCTGCACCAGGACAAGGTCTTCGTCAGCGAGCGCTCCGGCGCCCTGCGCATCAGCCCGCATGTCTGGGCGAACGACGACGATCTCACGCGCTGCATTGCCGCACTGCGCGCCGCGTGCCAGGGCGTCATCTGAGACCGATCGGGCGCGGATCCTTCGACGCAGGCATAGAGCCGGAGGAATGCGGATGCTGCGCCACCGGCCGGCTCTCGATGACGGTGCCGGAACACCGTCGGCTTGCCCACACGGAGACTGTCCACACCCACATGCCCGATTCGATGCCGCGTCCCGGTGATTGGCTCCGGATCCCGGGTCCCGGCCGTCGCCGCCTGCCCGGACCGATGCGCGCCGTCCTCTCCGGGCGGTTCGCCGTGATCCTGTCAGGCGAACTGATCCAGAGCCTGTTCCACTTCCTCCTGAACATCCTGCTGGTGCGCGAACTCGGCGCGCACGATTACGGCTTGTTCGCCATCGTCTTCGCGGTCGGTGCGGTCGGCATCACCTATATCCGGGCCCTGGTCGCGGTCCCGGCGACGATCCACGTCGCCCGGAGCCTGGGGCGGCCGGCGGCGCTCGGCTACGACGTGATGTTCGGCTCGGGGGCGGTGCTCGTCTCGGGCGTCATGGCGACCGGCGTCGGCTTGGTGCTGATCCCGGTGATCGGCCTCGGCGCGCTCGCGGCGGGAGCCTTCGTGGGCCTCTACGCCTTCCGCAGCTATCTGCGGATCGTGCTTCTCGCCCGCGGCCGTCCCCGGATCGCCGGCCTGAGCGATCTGGTCTACGCGGTCTGCGGCGGTCTCCTGGTCGCGCGGTGGCTGAACGGCGAGGGCACGGCGCTCCTGGATCGGGCCTTCGCGGCGATCGCACTCGCCCACGCGATCGCGATCGCCGTGGCGTACGGGGCACTCCGCGAGCGGATCCGCTTCTCCCTCCACGCGCGGGCACGGGCGCGCTACCGGGCGATCTGGCGGACCCTCGCTTGGTCTCTGGCCGGCGTCACCAGCCTGACCGTGCAGGGGCAGGGGCTGACCCTGCTGCTGGCGCTCCTGGCCGGGCCTGCCGCCTACGCGCCGATCGCCGCCACGATCGTGCTCTATGCGCCGCTGCGCATCCCGGCGAGCGCGCTGCTGAACATGATCCTGCCGGAGATCAGCCGGCTGCTCGCGGCCGGGCAGGTCGACGCCGCACGCCGGCTCGTCATCCGCAACGGGATCCTGCTCGGCAGCGCCTGTCTCGCCTATGGTGCGCTGATGGCGGCCGCCCTGCCGCTGATCGAGGACATCCTGTTCAAGGGGCGGTTCACCGACCAGCCGATGGGCTGGATCGGGCTCGGCGTCTGGGCGGTGGTGACCGTGTCGCTGCTCTACGCGATCCCGCGGGCCTATCTGGAGGCCTCCGCGGCGTTCCGGACCATCACGGCGGGTGCGGTGGCGAGCGCCGCCCTCGGCATGGCCGTGATGGTGCCGATCCTGCTGCTGCTGATGCCTCCCGCCACGGCGCTCGTCGGCCTGCTGTCCTCCGAGGTGGCCACGCTGGTCTGGTCGGTCTCGGCCTTTCGGACACTGGCCCGGCATCCGAGGCCGGCGCGGCCCGTCGGCGTCCTGTGAAGGGCGCGGCGGCGCTCAGCGAAGGGAGAGCAGGACGGGCGCCAGTTTCCGCAGCGCGGGCGTCTTGCTGTAGATCCAGAGCGGGTTGTGCTGGACGACGTGGGTGCACAGGCCGCGCTTGAAGTCGAAGACGGGACGGTTCACCGCCGGATCGATGCCGCCGAAATCGAAGACGCGGCAGCCTTCCGCCTTCGCTCGTTCCACGAAGCGCCAGACGGCGAGGGTGGCGGCGCCCGTCGCCCGGGCCCGCGCGTTCGAGGCCGTGTAGAAATCCGTGCAGCGCGTGTCCGACAGATGCGCGATGCGCACGAGGATGCGCTCTCCCTTCTCGCGGACGTCGAGGAAGAGCAGGTGCTCGTCCTCAGCCGCGATGTCCCGGTAGGCCTTCGGCTGCAGCGTCGTGGCGAAACCCTTGCGCTCCCGCAGGGCCGCGAACATCGCGGTGAAATCGTCGAAGGCCGACAGGCGCTCGGCTCGGTCTGTCAGGAAATGCGTCGTGACCTCGGTGTTGCGCTCCGCCTTGCGCAGGGCCTTGCGCCAGCGCTGCTCCATACCGGCCTGGATGGCGTCGAGATCCTGCGTCAGGTCGAGTTCGAGAGTGTGATCGTGCGCGCCGATCACCGGGGTGAAGCCGTGCATCAGGAGAGCCAGCGTCGCATCCCGGGTCTCGAACTGCTCGTAGTCGATGGCGAGGATGTCGAGCCGACCGAGGGCGAGGTGATCGATGAACGCCGCGAACACCGCCTCCGCGCGGTGTGTCCCGGCCTGGGTCAGCAAGGGACCGCCTTGGACGTGGATGAACCGCGCCGGCCCCTTGCGACGGGTCTGCCACTGGATGAAGGCGAGATCCGCGCCGTCGCCGGTCACCACCGCGCGCCGCACCGCCAATCCGCGCCGCGCCTTGTAGGCGCCCCAGGGACTGCCGCAATAGATGTTGGCGCCCGGGCAAGCCCAGATCCGTCTGTCCCAGTCCAGGGCATCCGCAGTCTCCTGAACTGCGAGCTTGGCCGCCATGTCGCTCCTCGTCCTGCCCAGGCAGGGTTGTCCGCGCCGCACGCTCATCGATCAGGCGCGGTCGCATTGCATCCTTGCGCCGCCGATCGTCCACAGGGTGACTGCCGCACTGCGCGCCGAATCCCCGGCGTGTCCAGCGGGCCTTCGAGGCCTCGGGGCGGATCCGCGAAGCGGTGGACGACCGTCAGTTGCCGTACGGTCCGCCCCGCCCCGCGCGGCTGCGGTGCTCGGCCCCGATCGCTGAGGGCGAGCCCGGTCCCACGACCGGCTCCGTCGCCGGATCGGAACCGAGCCGAATGCGAGGACGCCGGCTCTAAGCTGCCGGGCGGGCCGGAACGTCCGCGGCGCGCGCGGCATCCGTCGCCCGCGGGCGGCGCAGCGTCGTCCGGACGATCGCCTCGATACCCTCGGCCGCCGAGGCTTCGGAGAACAGGCTCTCGTAGCGTGCCCGCGCCGCACGGCCGAAATCGCGCCAGCGTGCCGGGTCCGCGACCAGATCCGCCAGCACGGCGGCGATCGGCTCCGGGCCGCCCGACGGAACGATCCAGCCGGTCTTCCCGGCCTCCACCACCTCCGGAAGGCCGCCGATGGCGGTGACGAGCGGCGGAACGCCGTAGGACATCGCCTCGATCGCCACGCGGCCGAGGGATTCCGGTCGCTGCGACGGCATCGTGACCACGTCGGCCCAGCGGTAGAGCGCCGCGGGATCGGCGACGAACGGCGCGAGGGTGACCTGATCGGCGAGACCCGCCTCGGCGATCCGCTTCACCAGGGCCTGCTCGCGGGCGTCATCCTCGAAGGCGCTGCCGACGATGCGCACCTGGATCCGCTGGCGCACGGGTTCGGGCAGCGAGGCGAGGGCCTCCACGAGGACGTCCTGTCCCTTGATCCGGCTGATCCGGCCGAGCATCAGCACCCGAAGCGGCCGAGACCCGTCATACGCAGGCCGGTTCGGCTCCGCCGGACCGGCGATGCCGTTATAGACGACGCGGGCTGTGGTCCCGTGGGGCAGGGCGTAGGTTCGCTCGGTGGCCCGCGAGTTGAACACCACGTTGGCGCCGCTCCAGCGGATCAGACCACGCAGGACCTTCAGCACAACGCCTTCGGGGATCTCGTGGACGTGCACGATGCTCCGGCCGGGCGCGAGCCGGGCGGCCAACAGATAGTCGGCCACCACGGTGGTGTTGATGTAGACGAGGTCGCTCGCGCGGATGCGACGCAACGCACGGATTATGGCGATGGGCAGCGTCAACAGACCCAGAGTTGCGAGGCGCGCCAGATTCTTGCGCCGCAGGATCCAGAGCGGTGCGATGACGATGTCGTTGGCGAACGGCTCCAGCCCGGCGACGATCGGACCGTGCCGCGGGAGCACCACGTCGATCCGCGCGGTGGGATGGGCGGCCCGGATGGTCCGGACGGTCTCGATGAAGCAGCGATCCGAGCCGTACAACTCGAAGCCCTGATGGACGCAGGTGATCCGCAGACGCGACGCGGCGTCGCCCTCCGCGCGCATGGCGGCTGCGAAGGCGCGATCGTCGTCGCTGACGCGACCCGACTTGAATCCTGGGCTATCAACCATAAGTCTATTTCTAAATTTTTACAGCAACTAGCGGTTGTAATCGCAGGGCGCCGTGACTGTATCCTCGGGCTTTACAATAGGGGCCCTTAATTGGGAAGGAAGGTCCATGGCTGACCGCGCACCGAAACTACTTATTCTTGGCACGCGCGGAATTCCGGCTGCGCATGGCGGCTTCGAGACTTTTGCCGAACGTCTGGCGCTGTTCTTGGCCGGCCGCGGATGGCAGGTCGGGGTGTACTGTCAGCGCGACGTCGAGACGGTGCAGGAGCGCATTTCGACTCGCCTCTGGAACGGCGTCGAACTGATCACCGTGGAGACCGGCCTGAGCGGCCCTGCCGCGACTCTCGCCTTCGACGCCATCTGCACGCACGATGCGGCGACACGCGGCGGAGTGTGCCTGGTGCTCGGGTACAACGGTGCAGTGTTCCTGCCCTACCTGCGGGCGCGCGGCGGACGGATCGTGACGAACATGGACGGCATCGAGTGGCGCCGTCCGAAATGGTCGCTGCCCGTCCGCGCCTTCTTCTATGTCAGCGAGTGGATCGCCGCGTGGTCCTCGCAGCGGTTGGTGGCCGACCATCCCGGGATCGCCGACCATCTCGCCCGACGCCGGCCGCGCGCGGCCATCACGACCATTCCGTATGGCGGCGACCCTCCGGCCGAAACCGGACCGCCGCCCCTCGGGCTCGAGCCCGATCGCTACCTCGTTTCGATCGCTCGCATCGAGCCGGACAACAACATCCTGACGCTCGTCGAGGCGTTCTCACGCCGCGCCCGGGGCATGCGGCTGGTCGTCCTCGGCACGCTGAATGTCGGCAACCCGTACCATCGCGCCGTGGAGGATGCCGCCTCGCCCGAGGTGCTGTTCCCCGGCGCCATCTATGAGCCCGAGCAGGTTCAGGCCCTTCGGGTTCATGCGCGGGCCTATCTCCACGGTCACACCGTGGGCGGCACCAACCCGTCGCTGGTCGAGGCGCTGTGGGCAGGCAACGCCGTGATCGCCCACGACAATCCGTTCAACCGGGGCACGGCCGGCGACGATCAGTTCTACTTCTCGGATCGGGACAGCTGCGCCGCAGCGATCGCGCATGTCCTCGCCGACGAGGCCGCGGTCGCGGCGGCCCGCAAGGCCGCACGGCGGCGCGCCGAGCGGTTCCGCTGGGACGACGTGCTGGCCTCCTATGAGGACACGCTGCGCCGGGTCGGCGGCTATCCGCCGGCGCCGGACGTCTCGGCCACCGAACCCGGCGCCGTTCTCGTCGGCGCCGCAGCCGGTCCGGAATGGTAGGCCCAAGCCGGCGCTCCCTGCTCGTCGGTGCCCTCGCAGCGGCGGGGGCGCGACCCGCCCGAGCGACGCCTGCGCCGATCGCGTTGCGTCGGGGCATCGCCCTGTGGCCGTGGTTCTCGCTGACCACCGAATATCCGCCTCCGCGGACCGACTATGCCTGGCCGCCCTTCCAAGCCGGCCGGCCGATACCCACGCCCCGCGACCTGGGGCAGCTCGCCGATCTCGGCTTCGACTTCGTGCGACTGCCCCTCGATCCCGGACCCTTCGTGGCCTTCACTGGCACCCGGCGCACCGAACTGTTCGATGCGCTCTCCGCCGCCATCGATGCGATCCTGGCGGCCGGGCTGCGCGTCGTGGTCAATGTCCAGGCCAATGCCGCGACTCACCATTACACGCCCGACGCGTTCTACGGTTCGGACCGGGCGCTGCTGTTCTCCGCCTATCGCGACCTCGTCGGCGCCCTCGCGCGCCTGTGTGCTCGGAAGGATGCCGGCCAAGTGGCCCTGGAACCGGTGAACGAGCCGCCGCAGGCCTGCGGCGCGCTCGCCTGGAATCGGGTCCAGAACAGGCTCCTCGAGGCGGCCCGGGCGGCGGCACCGGCGCTGACCCTGGTGGCGACGGGATCCTGCGGCAGTCTCGTCGCCGGCCTGACCGCGCTCGATCCGGGCACCCTCGCGCGGTTTTCGCCGCTGCTCTACACGTTCCACTTCTACGAGCCGTACCTGTTCTCCCATCAGGGGGCGACGTGGCTTACAGAGGAGCCGTTCTATCGCTGGCTCACGGCGGTTCCCTGGCCCGGGTCGCGCGGCACGCTGCGGGAGACGCTGGCGGTGGTCGAGGCGCGCATGGACGCGGACCGCACGGTGACGCAGGCCGAGAAGGCGCGCGATCGGGCGGTGATTGAAGCGAAGCTGCGCGACTATTTCGAGGCCGCGCCCGGCCCCGCCTACATCGCCGACGCGATGGCGCCGGTGTCGACTTGGGCGGACCTCTACGGCATCGCCCCGGGACACGTTCTGATGGGCGAGTTCGGGGCCCTGCGCACCGATGCCCGGTTCACGGCGTCCCGGGCTCCGGACCGGGCCGCCTATATCCGCGACGTCCGGATGGCGGCCGAGACGAATGGGTTCGCCTGGTCGTTCTGGAATCTCTTCGACGGCCTCGGCTTCATGGACGACGCTCACGTCGCCGATCCCGCCCTCGTCGCAGCGCTCGGGCTCCGGAGCCGGTCCTGAAACGGCCGCCGATTCGGCCGCTCTTCGCTCCCAATCAGACGCGCCCCCGGGCGGGGAGGGGCGGGAACAGCACGATGAGCATCAGGGCGAACTTGGCGAGCAGGGTGGTCTTGCCGGCCAAGCCCTCGAAGGTGTTCACCAGGATCACGAAGGCCAGGATCGGCAGCCAGACCCCGCGCCGACAGTCCCGCGCGACCTCCGCAAGGTAGAGCCCCACCGCGATCACCAGCACCGCCGTCACCAGGATGCCGTGATAGAGCACGGCCGAGATGATCGAATTCTCGATGCCCCATTCCAGCCCGTAGATCCGGCGCAGGGTGTTCACCTGCAGGAAGTCGGGGCCGAGCAGGAGCTGCCGGAACGGGATCGCGTCGAAGACCGAGAGCATGTCGACCCGGGCCTTGGCGCTGCCGCCGTCCGAGACGAACCGGTCCAGGAGGGTGTCGAAGAAGCCGGCAGCGGCCAGGATAGCGACCAGAACCGGCAGCAGGGTGAGGGCGAAGCAGGCACCGGCCGCCGCCGCCAGCGGAACGCGGCCGGTGCGCAGGGTGCGGTTCAGGGCCACGAGGCCCACGCCGCTCCCGAGAACCAGTGTCGTGACGGTGGCCGAGCGACCGCCGAACGTGACGAGGGCGACCAGCTGGAGGCCGATCATCGCGGCGCGGGCCATCGGCGCCAGCCGGCCACCACCCTTGGCGAGCGCCAGGATGTAGCAGGCCGTCAAGGTCGCGTTGGCCAGCGGATGCCCCTGCAACGCCGCCGAGCGGGTGTCGGATTCGAACGCGACGCCGTCGAACCGATAGGGGAAGAATCGCTGGCCGCTCGCCAGTTCGAACAGGCCGAGCAGGGCGTTGGCGAGCATGACCCAGTGGAAGACGGTCTCCAGCCGGCCGAGCGTGGCGGCGTCGCGGTCCATCAGCAGGATCGGGATGAGGCCGGCGAGCACGAAGGTATCGATCGAGCCGGCGAGGCCCGCGCCGCCCCGGGCCGCGATCAGCGCGAGGAGCGCCACGCCGCAGGCGGCCAGGAGCACGCTGGCCGGCCGTCGGTTCAGCGCGCCTGCCACCGGGATCACGGGATTGCCCGCCCGCACCAGCGTCCAGCCGATCAGGATCACCGCCAGATAGGTGGCCGGGTGGATCTTGGAGGCGGCCGAGCCGGTGATCCCCTCGTAGTTGAGCCCCAGCACCCACAGAAGGCCGCCGGAGACCCCGACGAGGAGGAGGGCCCAGAGTGACAGCGCCGCCGCTTCCACCCGCAGAAGGACCCGCAGAACCGGACCCGGACGCGCCACCGCGGCGCGGCGGCGCGCGACGGCGGTCTGCCGGAGGGTCCTCACGCGGTCCGCCGGGTGAGGAGCAGGGAGCCGGAGACCGGTCGGCCGAGGGCCTCCGACGTGTCGACGAGGTCGATCAGATCGCGCTGGCGCGTCGCACCGTTGCAGGCGACCAGCAGCAGCCGGTCCGCGGCGGCGGCCAGAGGGCCGAGCCGCAGATTCTCGGTCAGCACGCCGCCATCCACGATCACGAGGTCGAAGCGTCCTTTCACGCCTGCGATGAAGCGCTCGATGTTGGCGGGTGTCAGGGCGTCGCGCAGGGGCTTCACCGTATCGCCGAGTCCGATCCGGCGGGCACCGGAGGCCGGGTCGGTCTGCGTCACGGCGTTGAGGCTCTGCTCGCCGCGCAGCACGTCGAGCAGGCCGCCGGTGCCGGAGCCGTCGGATCGCAGATCGGCATCGATCCGCAAAACCCGGTCGCCGCGCCCGACCGCCACGGCGGCGAGCAGCGCGATCACGGCCCGGCGCTCCGCATCGTCGGATTCGCCCGAAGTCACGAGCAGCGCCAGGGAGCGGCCGCGGCTGCTTGAGGTCGCGGCGAGGTGATCGAGCGTCATGCTCGCCGCGCTCGCGCTCGCGCCGCCCGGCCGCAGGCCGGGCAGCACCGCGACGACCGGGGCGTTCGACAGGCGCTCCAACTGCCGGGACGAGAGCACGGTCGGCGCGAGGTATTCCCGCGTCAGCGCGAGACCGGCGCCGAGGCCGAGGCCGCCGGCGAGGGCGGCGGCGACCAGGATCAGGCGCGGTGGCCAGCTCGGATCCTGCGGCGGCCGCGCCGCGGTGATGATCCGCGCGTTCGAGCTGTCGATGCTGGTCTGCTCCTTGATCTCCCGGGCGCGGACCAGGAAGGCGTTGTAGACCGAGCGCGCCGCGTCGACCTCCCGCTCCAGCTCGCGCTGCTGCACCGACGACTGGGCGTTGACCGCCGATTGCCGCTGCAGGCGCTCCAGCTCCGCCGCGAGGGTCCGTTCGTTGGCCTGGGCCCGCTGGGACTCGGTCTCGGCGGCGCCCGCGATCCGGTTCAGCTCGGCGTCGATCAGCCGGCGGACGTCCTGCATCTGCGTGCGCACGGCGGCGATGAACGGGTGGCGCTCGCCGAGATTGGTGCGCAGGTCCGCCTCCTTGGCCGCGAGTTCCGCGTACTGGCCGCGGAGCCGGTCGATCACTGAGGACTGGACGGCTTCCGGCATCGCTCCGGACCCGATCGCCTGCCCGCGCGCGTCGCGGATCCCCTGAAGGCGCGCCTTGGCCTCGGCGGTCCGAGCCCGTGCCGCGACAAGCCGCGCATTCAGGTCGGTGAGTTGCTGCTCGTTCACCAGCCGGCCGCTGGAGGCGATGAGGCCGTTGCGCGCCTTGTAATCCTCCAGTTTCTTGTCGGCGGTGTTGACGGCGTTCCGCAGCTCGTCGAGGCGCCCGCGCAGATCGCCCGCGGCGCGCTTGGCGGCGTCCGAGCGGGCCTCGGTCTGGTCCGTCAGGTAGGCGCCCGCGATGGCATTGACGATCCGCGCTGAGAGATCGGGGTCGGTCGTGGTGACGACCAAGTCGATCACGAACACCTTGTCGGCGCGCTTGACCGCGAGCCGGCGTCGCAGCTGGTCGAGGGCGCGGCCGCGCGCATCGACGCGCCGTTCCGGTCTCGGTCCGGTCAGCATCTCGCGAAGGGACGCCAACGCACGGGTGACGCCGCTCTCCTGCGGAACGCCGAAGCCTGGCACCCGCTCGAGGCCGGCCTGATCGACCGCCCGCCCCAGGACGGCGTCCGACTCGATCACCTTCACCTGGCTCTCGACCTGCGCGATGCCACCATCCGGCGACAATGCGGCGGGATTGACGTCGTTGGTGACGACCTGACGGTCCCGGGGATCGATCAGGATCTGTCCCGTGGCCGTGTAGAGCGACGGCGTGATCAGGGCATAGGCCAGCACGGTGAGTCCGAGCAGCAGCGCCGTTCCGAAGACCAGCCGCTTGCGCCGCCACAGGATCCGCCACAGGTCGCCCAGCTCGGCCGTCGTGTCCGGACGGTTCGGGCCCGGACGCTCGGGATGAGCCGGCTGCACGGGGGCGAGCCACGTCGCGACAGCGATGTTATGGTCGATCTGTGCCACGATCGGTCACCGTCGTCTCAATCCGGGTCGGTCCCTCGCGGGCGCCTTCTCTACTGCAAGAGTCGCGCAGTCTGCGGACAATGTATCGGGACCCCGATCAGCGCCTCAATCGCGCGGATGACTGGGGGCATGGTAAACAATCGGCACGCGGCGCGGTCCCGGATGACTGCGTCGTTTCGATTGTTGCTACAGCATGTCGGTGGCGCGCGGCTCGCACACGTCGCCGCATCGCGGAGGTCTGTCGGCAGGCCGACCTAGCCGGCTCGCCAGCCACGCAAAGACGGCGGCCCCCGTGATGCGGCTTTCACCGATATGGAGCGCCATCGGCGTGGATAACCGCTGCGGCATACTCTATTATCCCATCGGATAAATTGTATTGATCACGTGGCGACGTAGCATTGTCTAACTTCGCGGCCTGCGATCCAATTTTGGGTGCGCTCTTATGCAGACAGCCAGCTTCGAGGACCGGGCCGGTGGGCGGCGCGATGTCAGTGCCCATCTGCGTCGGATCGCGGACGTGACCGGGGTGCCGATTGCGGCCTTCTTCGGGACTCCGGCATCGCGCCCGCTGGCCGATCTCATCGAGCTGATCCGCCTGTGGCAGTCGGTCGCCGACGAGGAGGGCCGCATCGAGATTCTCGCGGTGGCCCGGGCCCGAGCGGCCAGCGCGAAAGACGGCGGAGCGGCGCCGGCCTGAAGCGACGACCTGCGGTTTTTGGTACGCACGGCTCTGGCGGGATCGGGTCAGGACCGCTACATGATGACAGCGGGGCTGCAGAGTTCGTCAGGAGCACTATCCCCGGGGCCTTATCGACTCCCTCGGGAGCTGTCCCTGGCCTCGTCCCTGGACTTGGCCAACACGGCGCCCACCTACGCTGTAGGTTTCCCGGGATCGATCCTCCAACGGCTCACGTGGCTCCGCACCCGACCCCTCCCCTGGCCAGCGCCGAAGCTCCGGACGTCGCCCGAAAGGCGGAACTCCGCCGCGCTGCCCTCGCAGCCCGCGACGCCCTCGATCCCGCGGCTCGGCAGGCCGCCTCGGCGGCGATCGGACGCGCGCTGCTCGCGCTGCCCGAGCTTGCCCAGACCCGTCTGGTGGGGGCCTTCTGGCCGATCCGCAGCGAAGTCGATCCCCGCCCCGCCGTCGAGGGCCTGCGCGCCCGCGCCCAGGCCGTTGCCCTGCCGCACGTCACGCCGGATGGCCTGGTGTTCCGCGAATGGCGCATCGGCGACGACCTGATCGCCGGCCGATTCGGTCTCAGCGAGCCCGATCCGTCGCTTCCGCCGGTGGAGCCCGACGCGCTGATCGTCCCGCTCGCCGCCTTCGACCGGACCGGTCAGCGTATCGGATACGGCCGCGGCTACTACGACGGCGCGATCGCGCGCCTCTCCCGGACCCGTCCGGTCCTGACCGTCGGCATCGGCTTCGCCGCCCAGGAGGTGGAGCGGGTGCCGGCCGAGCCACACGACCGACCCCTCCAGTTCGTGATCACCGAGTCCGGCGTGATCCGCTGCGACAGGACCGCCTGACCCATGCGCCTGCTCTTTCTCGGCGACGTCGTCGGGCGCTCGGGCCGCACCGTCGTGTGCGAGCGCCTGCCGCGCCTGCGTGAGCGGTGGCGCCTCGACTGCGTGGTGGTGAACGGCGAGAACGCGGCCGGCGGCTTCGGCATCTCCGAGGCCATCTGCGACGAACTGATCCAGGCCGGTGCCGATGCAGTAACGCTGGGCAATCACAGTTTCGACCAGCGCGAGGCGATGGTCTTCATCGCCCGCCAGCCACGCCTGGTGCGGCCGGCGAACTATCCCCCGGGTACGCCGGGCCGCGGCGCGACCGTCGTGGAGACGCAGGGAGGCGCCCGCGTCCTCGTCGTCAATGTGATGGGCCGCGTCTTCCTCGACCCGATGGACGATCCGTTCACGGCCGTGGAGCGGGAACTCACCGCCTGCCCCCTCGGCGCGGCGGCCGACGCCGTGATCGTCGACGTCCATGCCGAGGCGACGAGCGAGAAGCAGGCCTTCGGTCATTACCTCGACGGGAGGGCGAGCCTCGTCGTCGGGACGCACACGCACACGCCCACCGCGGACCACCGGATCCTGCCGGGTGGCACGGCCTACATGTCGGATGCCGGCATGTGCGGCGATTACGATTCGGTGATCGGCATGCAGAAGGACGAGCCGATCCGGCGCATGATCCAGAAGACTCCGGGCTCCCGATGGGAGGTGGCGGTCGGTGAGGGCACCCTGAGCGGCATCGCGGTGGAGACGGATGCGCGCGGCCTCGCCACGCGGGTCGCAGCCCTCCGCCTCGGGCCGAATCTGGAGGAGAGCTGGCCGCAATTCTGGGATTAGCGTCCCGTCCGGTGCCGCGGATGCCGGTTCGGCTTAGGACGAGGCGGCGGTCTTAAGCCTTTTGTGCGTCGCCGGTCCCGAAGGGGGTGGGCATAGCTTCCCGCTGACCTTCGCGAGACTTGATCGCGTGCGGGCCTACCCCCACAGTGCCCACGATCGGCGCCGGCATCCGGCTGCCGCGTAATGAGATCAGGTTAGAGCGACGGATGGCCGCCCGAGAAACCGGCGACGTTAACAAGGGGCCGCTGGCACAACCCGGGATCTATCTCGGGCGCATGGTCATCTTCTTGATCCTGGTGGGCTTCCTGGCCTTCATCCTGTTCAGGCAGATCACCCCGGCCTTCCTGGCCAATCCCGGACTCAACGGTCTCATCCTCGGGGTGTTGCTGATCGCGGTCCTGATCGCCTTCGGTCAGGTTGTGCGGCTGTTCCGCGAGACCGCCTACGTCAACGCCGTCGCCAACGGCGGGCCGGTGAAACGGCCGCCGGCCCTGCTGGCGCCGATGGCGCCGATGATCGCCGCGCGGGCTGGAGGCGCCACCCTGCCGGGCACCACCGGCTATCTGGACACGATCGCGGTGCGCCTCGACGAGGGCCGCGACATCCTGCGCTACATTGCCGGCATCCTGATCCTGCTCGGCCTGCTCGGGACCTTCTGGGGTCTCATCGATACGCTGTCGGCGGTGGGCGGCGTCATCAAGGGTATGCGCGGTGGCGGCGATGCCGGCGTGATGTTCGACGAACTGAAATCCGGTCTTGCGGTGCCGCTCTCAGGCATCGGCCTGGCCTTCTCGGCCTCGCTGTTCGGCTTGGCCTCGTCTCTGATCACCGGCTTCCTGGAACTGCAGGCGGGGCAGGCCCATGCCCGGTTCCACAACGAATTGCAGGACTGGCTGATGTCCGGCGCGACCGCGCCCGAGGCCGTGGCGACCGTCGCGGCGGTGCGGCCTGCCGCGGGCACGCAGGAATTGAAGGACGCCGTCGACCGCCTGACGGCACTGGTGGCCGAGGGCGGCGGGAGCCGCGCGGCGACGCAGGCGATGACCAATCTCGCCGAGGGCATCCAAGGTCTCGTCCAGCACATGCGCGCGGAGCAGCAGATGATCCGCGACTGGGTGGAGGCGCAGGCCAGCCGCGAGCGCGAGCTGAAACAGGTGCTCGACCGGCTGGGCCGGGAGCGCGTCTAGTGGCCTCCACGGCGACGCGGACCCGGCGAACGCTCAATGTCTGGCCCGGCTACGTCGACGCGCTGGCGACGCTGCTCCTCTCGGTGGTCTTCCTGCTCACGGTGTTCGTGGTGGGGCAGTTCTTCCTGTCGCAGGAGCTGACCGGCCGGGACGAGACGCTGGCCAAGCTCAACCGCCAGATCTCCGACCTCACCGATCTGCTCGCCTTGGAGCGGACGAACCGCCGGAATCAGGAGGAGGAGGCGCGGAACCTCCGCACGACCCTCGTGGGCGTCGAGGCCGAGCGCGACCGGGCCAAGGTGCAGGCCGAGGCCGCGACCGTCAGTCAGGGCGCCGCGGGTACGCTCGACAAGCAGCTGGAGGCCGAACGCGGGGCGACCAAGCGGGCGCTGTCTCAGATCGACCTGCTGAACGAGCAGATCAGCGCCATGCGCCGGCAGCTCGCCGCCCTGGAGGACGCCCTCTCGGCCTCCGAGAGCCGCGACCGGGAATCCCAGGCGCGGATCGCCGAACTCGGCAGCCGGCTGAACGTCGCCCTTGCACAGAAAGTTCAGGAACTGGCCCGCTACCGGTCCGACTTCTTCGGCCGCCTGCGCCAGATCCTCGGCAATCGGCCCGACATCCGCGTGGTCGGCGACCGGTTCGTGCTGCAATCCGAGGTGCTGTTTCCGGGCGGCTCCGCGACCCTCAAGCCTGAGGCCGGGCCGGAACTCGACCGCATCGCCGGGGCCATCTCGGATCTCGCCAAGCAGATCCCGGCGGATCTGCCCTGGGTCCTGCGGGTGGATGGGCACACCGATGCGCGCCCGATCGGCACGTCGCAATTCCCGTCGAACTGGTCGCTCTCGGCGGCGCGCGCCATCGCGGTGGTCCAGTACCTCGCCGGCAAGGGAATCCCGCCGCAGCATCTCCTGGCGGGTGCCTTCGGCGAATTCCAGCCTCTCGAGGCCGGGGCGACCGAGGAGGCCTACGCCCGCAATCGCCGGATCGAGATGAAGCTCACCGAGCGGTAGGGCTGCGCGGCCCACCCGGTGGCCTCAGGCGCATCCGGCCTCAGGATCTGAGCCGGCTCCCCCGGCGAGGTCGGGATCGCCCAGTATTCCCGGTCGAAGAGGGCTATAAAGACGCAAAATTTGTGTCCAATTCAATCTGTATGATTTTTACATGCTATCATCGAAGCGTGTTTTGCCTCCTGTATTTGCGGTTTATTCGCGGCCGTCTTGACGGACCATCGATTTAACCTCTCGTTATCTTTGATGCTCCAGGGTGCCGGCGATCCGGGGAGTGTCATCGATGTCGAAGCTCAACCTGTTCCCGAACGCCGCTCGGCGCGACGTCAGCCATCTGCCCGGTCCGGCCACGGACGGGCACGCCGCTCGACGCCCTCCGGTGGGCCGCGATACGATGGAGTGTCTGGGTGACCAGGAGCCGCATGACGAGGCCGGCGCGATCGCGGCGGCCGTGCGGGTCTTCGAGGACGGGCTGATGCAAATGCAGGCGAGCGCGAGGGTTGCCGGCGCGGCGGACGCGGGTGAGGCTGTGGCCGACCAGGCGACCGGCCTCCTCGCAAGCATCGCCGGTCAGACGAGCCTCATGGCACTCCGGGCCGCAATCGAGGCGGTCCGTGACGGCGGGGAGGGGAAGGGCTTCGCGGTCGCCGCCGCGGACGTCAAAGATCTGGCCGGTCAGATGGCACGGGCGACGGATACGATCGTCGCGCAGGTCGGCCTGATCCAGGCTGCGGCGGAGCGGGCGCAGGGCGGGGCTGCGCATCGTCATCGCCGCGTCGCGCAGGCCTCCGCCCAGTGAGCGGCGCCGGCCGTCGCGGCGATGTCCAGACCCGCTCCGGCTAGTCCGCGACCGGCAGGCGCTCGCCGCGGCTGCGGGGCTCCTTGCCCCGTGCCGTTTCGTCCAGCGCATCGGTGAATTGCAGGTTCGCGAGCTGGGCGTAGAGCGCACCCTGCGCCAGAAGGCTCTCATGGGTTCCGGTCTCGACGATTCGGCCGTCGTCGAGGACCAGGATGCGGTCCGCGGCGCGGATCGTCGCGAGACGGTGGGCGATCACCAGCGTGGTGCGGCCCTGCATCAGCGTCGCGAGGGCGGCCTGGACCGCGCGTTCGGACTCGGCATCCAGCGCCGATGTCGCCTCGTCGAGGAGGAGGATCGGCGCGTCCTTGAGGATTGCCCGCGCGATGGCGATGCGCTGCCTCTGACCGCCGGAGAGGGTCACGCCGCGCTCGCCGACCTGGGTGGCGTAGCCCTGCGGCAGTGCCGTGACGAAACCGTGCGCGTTGGCGAGTTCGGCCGCGCGCCGGACCTCCGCCTCGCCGGCCTCCGGTCGGCCGTAACGGATATTCTCGGTGACGGTCCCGGAGAACACCACCGGGTCCTGCGGGACCAGGGCGATGCGGGAACGCAGGCGCTCGGGGTCGACCCGGGCGATGTCCGTGCCATCCACCAGGATCCGGCCGCTCTGCGGATCGTAGAAGCGCAGCAGCAGCTGGAACACCGTCGATTTGCCGGCGCCGGACGGGCCCACGATGGCGATGCGCTCGCCGGGTGCGGCCGTGAAGCTCAACCCGCCCAGGGCGGCATGTTCCGGTCGGGTCGGATAGGCGAAGCGCACTTCCTCGAACGACACCGCACCCCGCGCGGGCTCGGGAAGCGCCATGACGGGCGACGGCGCGCGAATTGCGGGTTCGGCAGCGAGGATCTCGGTGAGCCGCTCGGCCGCCCCGGCCGACATGGCGAGGTCGCCGTAGACCTCGGAGAGCTGGCCGAGGGCGCCCGCGCCGAACACGGCGTAGAGCACGAATTGCGAGAGTTCGCCGCCCGTCATCGTGTGATTGAGGACGCCCTGGGCGCCGTACCACATCACCCCGACAACCGAGGCCGAGATCAGGAAGATCGCGACCCCCGTGAGCAGGGCCCGGGCGCGGATCGAGGCGCGGGCGGCCAGGTAGGCCTCCTCGGAGGCTGCGGCGAACCGGGCCGCCGTCGCGGCCGAGCGGCCGAAAGCCTGCATGGTACGCACCGCCCCGACGGCCTCGGCCGCGTACGCGGAGGCGTCGGCGAGGCGGTCCTGGGCCGCTCGGGATCGCCGCCGCACGCCGCGGCCCGAGACGATCAGCGGGAAGACGATGATGGGGATTGCGGCCAGCACCATCACGGACAGGCGCGGGCTCGTCACGACCATCATGGCCGTGGCGCCCACGAACAGGAACAGGTTGCGCAGCAGGATCGAGACCGAGACCCCGAAGGCCGACTTGATCTGCGTCGCGTCCGCGGTGAGCCGGGAGACGATCTCGCCGGATTGCGACCGGTCGAAGAAGGCGGGGTCGAGCAGGGTCAGCCGGGCGAAGACCGCGCTGCGGAGATCCGCGACCACCCGCTCGCCCAGGGACACCACCGTGTAGACGCGGGCCGCGCTCGACAGCGCGAAGGCCGCGACGACGCCGAGCAGAGCCAGGAAATAGGCATCGATCACCCCCGAGCCGTCGGCGGTGAACCCGTGGTCGATGACCCGACGCATGGCGATCGGCACGACCAGCGTTGAGGCGGAGGCGCAGACGAGGGCGATCAGGCCCGCGGCGATCCGCACGCGGTAGCGCAGGGCGAAGGGGAGGAGCGGCCGGAGGGCGCTCAGCGGGGCTTTGGGTCGGCCATCCGCGGCCGCCTTGGTCTTACGGGCCATCACGCCTCACGTGTTTTCTTTGTCCCGGTCCGCGGCGCTTGTGACCGGGGAGCGGCTGCGGTATAGGCCGCCGCTCATCCGATTGCGTGTGTTCAATGGCCGCGGGCCGCCACCACGGTCGGCTTGGACGTGCCGTTGCCACGAACCCATGGTTCGGTGCAACCGGTGATATCTTCCGCATTCCGGGCCGGGCGGCGCCTCCTGCGCTTCCCGCCGGCGTGCCAGACAGGGACCAAGGTCATGGCGAAGGACGCGGCCGCAAAGGCCAAGGGGACCGAGCACCCCGATTACCACTTCATCAAGGTCGTGATGACGGACGGTACCGAGTACCAGACCCGTTCGACCTACGGGAAGGAGGGCGACACCCTCAATCTCGACATCGATCCGCTGACCCATCCGGCCTGGACCGGCGGTGAGCAGAAGATGCTCGACCGCGGCGGCCGGGTGTCGCGCTTCAACTCGCGCTTCGGCAATCTCGGCAAGCGCTGAGTCCCGAACACCTCGCTCACGCGAATCGCGCAATCAGGCGGGCGGTCTCGTTTCGGGGCCGCCCGTTTTCGTGCGCGCTGCCCAGCGCACGTCCTCGCACCGCGTGGCGCGTGGTCTTGTCCGGCGGATGGTCTTCACTTCGGAGTGGAGACTTCTCGCGCAAGTTGTTTTTGGACTTAGACTTAAGAATTATTGATTTCTTACGGAGAAAAACATAGGGAGATCGAGCGCGATCTGACCAGAGGCAGCGCGGCTGCCGTCGCGGGCGGGGTTTCTGCGTCAGGGAACGGTTGCAACGATGAGTGGGGCTCCGTCGATAGAGCATGTCGACCGCGCAAACGTCGACCGGACTCTCTCGATCGAGCGCCGCGAGCCGCGGGCGGCACGTTACGGCTACGCCATCGCGATTGCCGCGGTGCTCTGCGCGCTGGCTGCGCGTGCGGCGCTTCCGCCCGGCCTTCCGTTCATCACCTTCTATCCCGCGGTCATCCTCACCGCCTATTTCTGCGGTCTCGGTCCGGCACTCGTCTGCACGATCCTATCGGGCGTGGCCGTGTGGTACGCCGTGCTGCCGTCGAACCTTCCAGCCACGGGCGCATCGTCGGCCGCCATCGCCCTGATCCTGTTCGGGATCGTCGTGGGCATCAACCTGATCCTCATCGAGAGGATGCGGCGGGCCTCGGACGCCAACGCGGCGTTGGCGCAATCCACGCGGCGGCTCATGGTCGAGCTCCAGCGTGAGACCAGCCTGCGCATGGCCAACGAGCAGCTCGCCGAGAAGACGCTGCTTCTCGATCTCGCCCTGCAGGCCGCCGATGCCGGAACCTGGCGCTACTGTGTCCGGACGGGGCGCGCCCAGCTCTCGGAGCAGATGGCGCGTCACCACGGCTTCGGCGACCAGCCCATCGAGATCGACGTCGAGCGAGACTGGCGACCGCGTATCCATCCCGACGATGCCGAGCGGACCTTGCGGGATCTCGGGGCGGCCATTGCCGGGCGAACGAAAGTCGTCACGGATTTCCGCGTTCTCCTGCCGGATGGCCGGGTGCGCTGGATCACCGGCCTCGGGCAGGTGGAGACCGACGCGGCCGGTGCCGTCACCGCGGTCGTCGGTCTCAGCCTGGACATCACCGCCCGTAAGGAGGCCGAGGCGAAGATCGCCCACATGGCGTGCCACGATCCCCTGACCGGGCTCGCCAATCGAACGCTGTTCCACGACCGTCTGGATGCGGAGATTGCCCGTGTCCGCCGGCACGGCGCCACCTTCGCGCTGTTCTGCCTGGACATCGACCGCTTCAAGGCCGTGAACGACACCCACGGCCACTCGGTCGGCGACGCGCTGCTCCGGATCGTCGCAGCCCGACTTCAGGCCGTCATCCGCACGGAAGACATGCTGGCGCGGATCGGGGGCGACGAGTTCGTGATCATCCAGACCCAGGCCGAGCAGCCCGAGAGCGCTTCCGCCCTCGCCGAGCGCCTGATCGGCACCGTGGAGCAGCCGATCGAGCTCGAGGGGCATACCCTCTCGGTGAGCCTCAGCGTCGGGATCGCCCTGGCGCCCGCCGACGGCCACGATCCGCTGAGCCTCTACAACAGCGCGGACCGCGCCCTGTACCGTGCGAAGGCGCAGGGCCGGAACACCTTCCGATTCGCGGGCTGAGGCCTCAGGCGATCAGCCCTCGGCCATCCGGAACGCCATCCGCAGCAGGCCCTGCTGCTGGGCCACCGGGCTCTCGACGGGGACCGGGGTCGGCCGGTCCTCGGCGATCAGCGCGTCAAGGTGCAGGATGCGGCTGTGCAGGCGCCGGGCGCGCACGATCAGCTGCTGGAGACGCATCGGCAGCAGGTTGAAATCCTGCTGCTTCGGCGGCTCCGCCGTGCCGAGCTTGACCCGGTGCTTCTCCTGAAGGGCCTCCGCCGGGGTCATCTCGCCTTCAGCGACCGCGCGCTGCACCAAGAGCCACGAGGCGATCTGCATCAGCAGCGTGGTCAGGCGCATGCTCTCGGCCGCGTAGCTGAGGGTCGCGTCGCGGGAGACCAGACGCGACTCGTCGCGGCCTTCGCCGTCGAGATAGGCGGCGGTCTCCTCGACCAGGGTCATCCCGTCGCGGAACAGCGCCTTGAAGGCGTCCGAGTTGACGTAGGACCTGCCGAAATCGATCCAGTCCTGATCGTCCCGAAACGTGACATCGAAGCCGTTCATCTGCCTCTCCTGTGCCGTCCGACGGCCCGGCTCGTTCCGATCCGGGACGCTCCGTCCTTGGCTTTCGGACGACACCGCAATCCTAGCGCCGATTGGCCCGAACAGCAGGGTTCATGTTTTTTTAACCTTAACCCGCCGTCCGGTGCCTGGAGAAGGGTTGGGAGAAGGGTTTCGGGTCCGGGGGCGGAGAACGCCTCAGAACGCGGCCCGGATCCCTCCGAAGACGCTGCGGCCGCTGCCGGGATAGAACGCCGCCAGCGCGCCCGCTCCGCCGGCCGTCGCGGCGGCGTTTGCGACCACGGCGATGTCCGAGACGTAGCGGGCATTCGTGAGATTGCGGGCATCCACGAACAGGGCGACGCCGTCGGCGAAATCGATGCCGGCCTCGACGCCGAGCAGGGCGTAGCCCGGCACCCGCAGGGTGTTGGCGTGATCCGCGAAGGCGCCCTGTGGGACCCAGTCGAGCGACGGCGCGACGTGGAAGCCGCTCGGGTGCCGGTAGCTCAGGACCGTCCGCAGCACGTCCGACGGGATCCCGGCGATGCGGTTGTTGCCGAAGACCGGGTCGCCGACGAATCGGAAGTCGTTGTGGGTCCAGATCTGGGTCAGGCTGACCCCGTCGCCGGTCCCGGCGAGATCGCGGACGAGGTCCAGGGTGACGGCCGCCTCGACGCCCTGGTGGACGGAGCGGGGCGTGTTGAAGGTGGCGGCCGGAATGTTGAGGCCGGGATTGGTCGCGAAGTTGATCAGCTCGTCGCGCAGGTCCGACCGATAGAGCGTCACGTCGAAGGCGAGGGGGCCGAAGCGCCCGCGGGCGCCGGCCTCGTAGGTCCAGGCGCGCTGCGCCCGCAGGGGTACGAACGTGGTGCTCAAGAGGTTCTGCTGAACGAGATCGGAGAAATCCGGCACGTCCCGGGACCGGACGACGTCGCCGAAGACCTGGATGTCGGGCCGCGGCTGCCACAGCAGGCCGACCTTCGGGTTGAGCCCCTCGTAGGTCACATCGGCGAAGCGCGGCCTCGGGTTGCCCGGCAGGCCGCCCTTGTCGCTGAAGGTCCGGTTCGACGAGAACGCCTTCGCGCCGGTCATCAGCGCCACGTCCGGCAGGAACCAGAAGCGGTTCTCGCCATAGGCCTCGACGCTCGACGCGCTTTGGAGGGAATTCAGCGTCTGCGCCCCCCGCTGTCCGCGGACATTGACGAATTGCAGCGCGGAGTTCTGGCCCGCGAAGGCGCGCAGCCCGAGGACGACGTCGTCGCGGAAGCCGCCGAGATCGAAGGTCCCGGCCCAGTGCGGGCTGATCCCGTAGGTCCAGCCATCCTGGTCGATCGCCTGGAAGATCGGATGGTACAGGCTCTTGTGGATCGCCCAGGTGTCGACGTCGAGCTTGCCCACGTCGAGGAGGAACGAGGTGCGGTTCGCGATGCGCTCCGTCTCGACCTTGCGGGACTGGTTGCCCGAGATGGCGGCGGGATTGGCCAGCGTCGGCGTCGTGAGGCTCTGGCCGAGGGTCAGGGTGCCCGGGAGCTTCTGGTCGGTGAGATAGGTGCCGAGATAGAAGCGGGTCTCGATGTCGGGGGCGATCCGGTACCCGATATTGACGTTGAAGTTCTTCGTGGCCTGCGCCTCGTGGGCACGGAAACCGTCGGAGTTGGTCAGCGTCGCGTTGACCAGCACGTCGAGCGGCCCGTCGATGCGGGACATCTGGGCCTGCTCGCGGATCGTGCCGAAGCTGCCGCCATCGACCCGCAGGATGTTGGGCGCCAGCGCCGTGTAGGCCGTGGGCGTCACGACGTTGACGGCGCCGCCCAGGGTCGTTGCCCCGAAGGTGAGGGCGTTGCCGCCCTTGTAGACCTCCACCGAGCGCAGGGCGAGCGGATCGACCTGATAAAAGTCGCCGCTCCCGTCCGCGAGGTTGAGCGGTATCCCGTCCTGCAGCAGCTCGATGCCGCGCAGGTGAAAGGCGCGGGCGATGCCGGAGCCGCGGACCGACAGGCGCAGCTCCTGCCCGTAGCGCTCCTGCACGTAGACGCCCGGCACATCCTTGAGCACGTCGCGGAGCGTGTTGGCGTAGCGGTCCTGGAGCGTCGCGGCGTCGACGAAGGCTACGGACCCGACGGTTCCCGCAAGGACGGCCCGCTGGCGGTCGACGCTCGGCACCGAGAGCGAGCCGCGGGTCTCGCCCGACGGCGCGTCCGTCGCGGCGGCGCCGACGACGCTGAGTTCGGACAGGGTGACCGAGGCGGCCGATGACTGAGGTTGCGCTGCGGCCGGCGTCGCGCAGGCGGAGAGCAGGAGCGCGGCGCGTCGGCCGGCCCGGAACAGGCGGGGCATGGGGCAGAATCCGTGTCTGATGATCGGGGGCGGGCGGCGATCGGTCAGACGACGGGTGGGGCGCGGGCTCCGAGACCGGGACGTGGCGGCGCCCGCGGGAAAGCGACGCGCTGCGGCCGCGGGCCGGCGGCCGCGACCGGACGGGCGAGGGGGACGGCCGTCACGGTCGAGGGCGCGGGGAGGGTCGCTGGCCCCGCCGCGCGACAGGCGACGCAGCAATCCCCGTGGTGATGAGCCGGCAACTGCTCGCCGGCCGGTGCCCGATCTGTCTGGCCGCCATCGGCGAGGCACAGGATATGGTCCGGTCCCGCATTGGCCGAGGCGATGCCGCCGAGGATGCCCTGCAGCGCCAGGGCATAGAGGGCGAGGAACGCCACGACCCGAGCGCATGCACGGACCGACCGTGCGGGAACGTCCCGACGAGCCGCGCGGCCGCGCAGGCCGGGCGCCGTGGCGGCCCGGCCTCGTGGGTTCTCCCTTCTCACGTCGGTCGCCCGGCGGCCGATGCTCCCTGTCGGGCGGCTAGTGCTGGTGCTGATGCTGGCCGCTCGGCGCGCCCGCGCCGATCGGGGCCACCGTGAAGGTCACCGGCACGGCGCCCGCTCGCTGGAAGGTGAGCGTCCCCGCGATGGTCTCGCCGGCCTTCGGCGCGCCGGTGAGACCCTCGAACATCAGGTGGTAGCCGCCGGGCTTGAGCTCCACGGTCTCGCCGGGCTTGATCGTCAGGCCGTCCGAGACCGGTGCCATCTTCATGACGCCGCCCTCCATCGACATGGAGTGGATGTCGCTGCTCTTGGCAAAGGGCACCGTCGCGCCCGTGAGCGTGTCGGGCGTGCTCCCGGTATTGGTGATGCGCACATACCCGCCCGCGACCTTGGCGCCGTTCGGCGTGGCGCGCAGCCAAGGCGTCTCGATCGTCAGGTCCCCGGCCTTCACGGTCGAGCCGGCGGCGGGCGTCGCCGCGGCCGGTGCGCCGCCGGCCTGAGCCACCTGGACGATCCGGAAGGACGGCGCCGCCGCCTTCAGGTCATGGGCGTCCTGGCCGGCCTTGGGGATCTCCGACCAGGAATAGCCGCCCTCCGAGCAATCCTGCTGGACCGGGACGTAGAGGGTCGCGCCGGGCTCGAACGTGCCGGCCACCTGCGCCAGGAACGTGAACTCGTCGACTTGGTCGTCCGGCAGGGAGCCGCCGCTCCAGGTGATCGCCGTCACGCCCTCAGAGGCCGTGCCGTGATGGGTCGCGTAGGTCTTGGCGTAGGGGCCGCGCGTCGTGGCGAGGGTCCAGCCGGGCTTCGGCATCGGCTTGGCGCCGACGAGGCCCTCCGGGATGCTGACGCTCACGCGGGTGGTCGGCTTGCCGTTGCAGCCGTGCATGATCTGGACGACGCCGCGATACGCGGCGCCGGGGGCGGCCTGCTTGCGTTCCAGCACTGCGTGAGCCTGCGCCGCGGAAGCGAGCAGCCCGAGGCCGAGGGCGGCCGAGACAAGGGTCTTCATGGGAGTACATCCGTCCTGAGGGATCCGAGAGGTGGTGATCGCTCAGGCGGTCGGCGGCCCCCGGGGGGAGGCGATTGTGCCGGGCGGGGCGCGGGCGCCGATGCTGCCGGTGAGGGGCCAGGCCGGATGAAGGTCCGCGGCCGCGGCCCACCGGAGGGTGGTCACGGCCGGTCGCGGCGGAAGCGCCGGCCCGGTGGCCTGGGCCGCCGTGCAGCAATCGCCATGGCTGTGGGGAACGGGCGCTTCCGGTATGGCCGCCGGGTCGGAATGCTGCGCGCAGAGGCCGTCGGTCGTCGCCGGCCACGGCATCAGGCCGCCGAGGAAGGCCTGGAGCAGCAGGGCGTAGAGCGCCAGCACGGCGATCACGGCCCGCAGGGCCGGCCCGACACGTCGATCCGAAAGGGCCTCGCCCGAATCCATGCTGCTCCCGCGCACCGTCCGAACCGGACCGCTATGGCATCCCTGCCACACCGGGCCGCCTTAGGCTGTTGCCAGGGTGCCGCACCGGGACGCTGCGTGCGCTGGCGCACGGCGATGCCACATTCCGGCCCCTTCGATAGGGAGTCTTAACGCCATCCCGACACCGTGGCGCACGAGACAATCCGCTCCCGTCACGATCTGACGAACCCCGGACCAGAGCCAGCGACCGATGCGCAAGAAGGCACAAAACCGGTTCACCGCAATCCTGAGCGTCGCCGCTTTCGGCGCGCTGGGCTTCGGCGCCGCCCAAGCCCGCGATCAGGGCAACTATGCCCAGGCCGAATGGGCGCAGGACTACGCTTCACCCGCCGGTATGCAGGTGCAGCGCGAGACGGTTCCGATCCTCTCGCCGCAGACCGTGACGTCCACCGAGCAGATGGTGGAGCGCTACAAGGACATCGTCGCCCGCGGCGGCTGGCGTCAGGTTTCCGGCGCCGACCATCTGCGGGTCGGCTCGCGCGGCCCGGCCGTGGCGGCCATCCGCCAGCGCCTGATCGTCACCGGCGACCTCGATCCGGCCGCCGGTGGCTCGGGCGTGTACGATTCGTACGTCGCCGCGGGCGTGAAGCGGTTCCAGGCCCGTCACGGCCTCAGCCAGACCGGCGCGATGACGATGGCCACCCAGCAGGCCATGAACGTCCCGGCCGAGGTGCGCCTCCGCCAGCTCGAGATCAACGTCGTGCGCCTGCGCTCCTACTCGGGCGATCTCGGCCGGCGCTTCGTGATCACCAACATCCCGGCCGCGCTCGTCGAGACGGTCGAGAACGGTCAGGTCGTGACGCTCCACGCCGCAGGCGTCGGTAAGATCGACCGCCAGTCGCCGATCATGAACACCAAGGCGACGCAGATCAATTTCAACCCGACCTGGACGGTCCCGGCTTCCATCGTGAAGAAGGACCTGATCCCGAAGATGCAGAAGGATCCGAACTACCTCACGGACAACAAGATCCGGATCCTGTCGAACGGCTCCGAGATCTCGCCGAAGTCGGTGAACTGGTTCTCGGATGAGGGCACCCGCTACACCTACCGGCAGGATTCGGGCGCCGACTTCAACTCGATGGGCATCGTCCGCATCAACATCCCGAACCCCTACGGCGTGTTCATGCACGACACGAACACCAAGGGCGTGTTCGGCGACGACTTCCGCTTCATCTCCTCGGGCTGCGTGCGCGTGCAGAACGTGCGCGAGTACATCACGTGGCTGCTGAAGGACACGCCCGGCTGGGACCGCCAGAAGGTCGAGGAGGCGATCGAGAGCGGCAAGCGCGTCGACGCCAACATCGCCCAGCCGGTGCCGGTCTACTGGACCTACATCACCGCCTGGTCGACCCCGGACGGCATCGTCCAGTTCCGCGACGACATCTACAAGCGCGACGGCGTGAACGTCCCCTCGACCATCGGCGCACCGACCCCGGTCGCCAGCGCCGATCCGATGCCGCAGACCTTCGAGCCCGGCGACGAAGAGTAGTCGTTCCGCGGGCGCCGGCCGCCTCCGGCGGCGCCCGCCCATCGAACCCGATCCGAGGCCCGCACCTCCGCCGAGGCGCGGGCCTCGTGCGTTCGGGGCCGCTTCTGTCATCCGGAAGTCAAACGCGTCTGCTTGGCCGCGGAGGCTGCGTCCCGGAGCCGGTTGCCGGCCTCCCGCGAGACGACGCGCCGCGAAGCCGTGCAGGAGCCATCCATGTCGCGCGATACTCAACCCGGAGGCCTGACCCGCCGGAGCACCATGGCGGGCGCCGCCGCCCTGGGCCTCGTCGCGGGCCGGGCCGGCGCGCAGGAGACCGCCGAGGCCACCGGGATCGTCTCCGCGCGCGATGCGGCCGGCGGGGACCCGGCTCCGTTGCCGGGTGTGCTGGTGTCCAACGGTCGCGAGGTCGTGCGCACGGACGATCAGGGCCGCTACCGCCTGCCGATGTCGGGCGACGGGGCGGTCTTCGTGATCAAGCCGCCGGGCTACGCCCTGCCGCGCGACGCCGACAACGTGCCGCGCCATTCCTACATCCACCAGCCCGGGGGCACGCCCGCCGAGCTGGGCCTGCGCTATCGCGGGCTCGCGCCCACCGGGCCGCTCCCGGCCTCGATCGACTTCACCCTGACCCGCGTGGACGAGACGACGGACTTCGACGTCGTGCTGTTCACCGATCCCCAGCCCGAGAGCCGGTTCGAACTCGACCATGTGCGGGACACGGCGGTCGCCCGCGCCATGGCGATCCCGGCGGCCTTCGGCCTGACCACCGGCGACGTGCTGTTCGACGACCTGTCGCTCTACGGGCGGTCCAACCGCATCGTCGGGCGGATCGGTCTGCCCTGGTACAATCTGCCGGGCAATCACGATCTCAACATGCAGGCGCCGGACGCGCGCTACAGCCGCGAGACGTGGAAGCGGGTGTTCGGCGCGCCGACCTACGCGTTCCGGCACGGCCGGGCCTGGTTCGTGATGCTCGACAACGTCGAGTGGCTCGGGCCGCCCGTGCCGGTGGGCGCCAACACCTATCGAGGCCGGATCGGCGAACGCAGCCTCACCTTTCTGCGCAACCTCCTGGCCGAGATCCCCCGGGACGACCTGATCGTGCTGGCCATGCACATCCCGCTGCACACCGACACCGCGCCGGACGATCCGCGCAACACCACCACCGACCGCGCCGCGCTCCTCGAGCTGCTCGCCGGCCGCAAGGTTCTGAGCCTCGCCGGCCATACCCACACGACCGAGCACCATTACCTCGCCGACGGGCACCACCATCACGTGCTGACCGCCGTCTCGGGCTCGTGGTGGAGCGGTCCCGACGCCCGCACCGGCATCCCCTCCGCCGACAGCCGCGACGGCACGCCGAACGGGTTCCACGTCCTGTCGATCCGCGGCGCCGACTACACGTCGCGCTACGTCGCCGCGCAGGGTCAGCCGGACGAGACCATGCGGATCCTGTTCGAAAGCGAGTTGCGGGCCGGCGCGCCGGAGGTGGTGCGCTGGACCCGGCCCGTGCAGGGCCTCCGGCCGCCGGTGCCGCAGGACGCGCTCCCCGACACGACCCTGGTGGTGAACGTGTTCGACGGCGGCCCGCGTACGCACCTCGCGTTCCGGGTCGGCGAGGCGCCGGCCCGGCCGATGGCGCGCACCCGCCGCCTCGACCCGTTCGTCACCGAGCTCTACGAGCGCTACCCGGAGACCAAGAAGAGCTGGGTGAAGGCGACGCCCTCGACCCATATCTGGACGGCGCGGCTTCCGGACGATCTCGCCCCTGGGGCCCACCGGGTGATCGTGGAGGGGACGGACGAGTACGGCCGCCCGATCCGCGGCTGTACGGTGCTGGAAGTCACCGGCGAGCGCAGCCGCGGCTGAATCCGGGCGCCGCGTGCTCGGCGGCGCCCGCGCGGGTCACGCCGCCAGCTGGCGGGCGCCGTGGCCGCCCTCCTGGATCTCCTCGATGACCTTCGCGCAGAAGGCGTCGAGGTCGCCCGGGTTGCGGCTCGTGACGATGCCGTGATCGGTCACGACTTCCTTGTCGTGCCAGCGGCCGCCGGCATTGATCACGTCGGTCCGGATCGAGCTGAACGAGGTCAGATCGCGGCCCTTGGCCGCGCCGGTCTCGATCAGCAGCCACGGGGCGTGGCAGATCGCAGCCACGACCTTGCCGGATGTGAGGAAGCTCCTGATCACGTCGAGCGCCCGGGGCTCCAACCGGAGCTTGTCCGGGTTGATCTGACCACCCGGCAGGACCAGGGCGTCATAGGATGCGGGATCGACCTGCTCCAGATCGGTATCGACCGCGACCTCCTTGCCCCAGTCGGTCTTGTCCCAGCCGCGGATCGTACCCTTGCTCTGGCGCGATTGCGGGGCGGCGACGGTCACGGTGGCGCCGGCCTGGGCCAGCTTGGCCTGCGGGACGGTCAATTCGCTCTCCTCGAAGCCGTCGGTGGCGAGGATCAGGATCTTGGCTTGGCGGATGTCGGGCATGGTGGGTGTCCTCTTTGGGGATCTGCCCGGCTAACAAAGGGTCGTTCGCCCTGTTCCTGCGGCCCTCGGCCGCCCGGCCGCGTCCGAAACCGGATGTCGGTGCGGTCAACGGAACTCCCGCGAGGGCGACCCGTTGGTCACCACCCCAACCGCCAGGAGTCGCGTCATGGCCAATCCCGGTCTTCCCGAGCCCACGCCCGGCGACCTGCCGCCACCCCCGCCGGCGCCCGATGAGGAGCCCGATATCGGTCCGACCGGTCCGCGCACGCCTTATCCGGTGAACGATCCGGGGATCGGAGAGCCCGGCGGCCCGGGCTCCGAACCCGACGTCTTCCCGGGCACGCCGACCGATCCCGGCACCCGCATGTGAAATGCTGTCAGTGACCGCCGTGCGAGGTTCGCACGTCGCGCGGCGCGCTGAGGATTTCGGAGAGGCTCGTCACCACGTGGCGGGCCTCTTCGTCCGTGAGGCGAAGCTGAAAGGGCGGTAGCGCGCCGGCCTGGAGGGCGACCACGGCCTGGCCTTCGTCATCGGTGCCGATCTCGATCGCGGACGACGTCACGTCGAGCATGGCGACCTCTTCGTCGCCCATCTCGTCGGCCATGTCGGGCTCGTCCGTGTCGTCGATCGCCGTCAGAAGTTGCCCGACGGCGCGCACCAGCGCCCGGGCGGCGCGGGCATCCATCACCACTGCCGTCGCCTGATCGTCCTTCTGGAAGGACAGCTGGATGTTCGCACCGTCCAGCGAGACCGAGATGCCTGCCATGTATCGTCCAGAGCCACGCGCCTTAACTGCTTGAGCGCATTCCGTATATGCATCGTGAACGCCCGGAATCACAGGGGGGCGGGGCCTCTCGGCCGCCTCCCGATCCCGGCCTGCGACGCAGATGATACGCCGCTCATGCCTTGTTGCGGCCGCAGCCTGCGCTTAAATACGTCCTCGGGGGGCTTTTCCACCGAGGCTGACGCTGCTCAAGGTTCAGCGACTCGCGCCCCGCCGCACTGGCCAAATCCAGAAAGACCGTGGTGCATCACGCGGCCCTCGTGCCGCGCGGATGGCCTATGGACGAACGAGGTACACTACGTGAATACCGGCACTGTAAAGTGGTTCAATGAGACCAAGGGCTACGGTTTCATCCAGCCCGACGATGGCGGCAAGGACGTGTTCGTCCACATCTCGGCAGTCGAGCGCGCCGGGATGCGCAACCTGATCGAAGGCCAGCGGATCACTTACGAGATCCTCACGGACAAGCGCAGCGGCAAGGACGCCGCCGGCAACCTGCAGGCGGCCTGACCGTCGCAGGATTTGAAGGCGCCTCACGCGGCTTTCCTTGCGCCAGCCGGTACAGGTGAAAGGCGCGCATGACGCGCGAAGCGGCCGCCCGAAGCGGTTCCCCTTCCGACGCTGCCATTCCGGGCAAGATCGCCCGGTCCGGGTCGCGTCGGAGGCAATATCCCAGAAACGACGCCGGACGGAGCCAACGTTCGGTCCAGAGAAGAAAAGACACAGATGTTGTTCGAGTTTACACGGCGCCGCGGCGTCCGTTCCCCCGTGACCGATGCGCCGACCTTCCGGGTGGGCAAGCTGGCCCGGGCCAAGACCGCGGAGCAGACCGGGGTCGATGTCAGCGACCTGATCGACCGATCCTACAATTACCATTCCCCGCGCGAGCTGCATTGGCATCTCGCCGAGCGCCTCGGGCTCGCGCCCGGCGCGGTGAAGCTTCGCGAGGCGGCGGCGGCCTGAAAGGCCGGACCGCCGGTCTGCGCAGGGCCTCGTCCTCAGACGTCCCAGGCGGACAGGACGGGGTCGCGCAGGCCGACCGGTGCCGCGAGCAGCTCGCCGTGCACCGGGTCGGGGCGGTTGTAGAGCGTCGCCGCCCCCCCGAAATCGCAGACCACGCCCCCTGCCTCACGCAGGACGAGGTCGGCGGCGGCAAGGTCCCAATCGCGGGCATTGCCGGAAATCATCCCGATATCGACCGTTCCGTCCGCCACGCGGGCGAGCCGCAGGGCGAGAGACGGGATCCGCGCGATCACCTCGAAATCCGGTTCCGTACCGGCGCCGCGGGTCAGACGGTCGAGCATCGGCTTCGGGCCGGTGATGCGGGCGCCCGTCAGGTGCTGCCGTGCATCGACGCGGATCGGTTCGCCGTTCCGCGTCGCGCCGCGACCGCGCACCGCCTCGTAATCGGCGTTGCCCACCGGCGCGTGCACGAACCCGATCAGCGGTTCGCCGCCCGACAGGAGCGCAACCGCGATCGACCAATCCGGATGGCCCGACAGGAAGGCCCGCGTCCCGTCGATCGGATCGACGATCCAGACGAGGTCGTGGCCGAGGCGGGCCGGGTCGTCGGCCGTCTCCTCCGACAGCCACGCGGCGCGCGGCACGAGGGCGCTCAGGCGCACCTTCAGGAAGGCATCCACCGCGACGTCCGCCTCGGTCACCGGCGAGCCGCCGGCCTTGGACCAGATGCGGGCCGAAGTCTGACCGCCGAGCCTGAAGAACGGCCGCGCGATGTCGGCCGCCTCGCGCATCACGGCGCGCAGCTCCGGCATGAGGGCGGATACGGCATCGTCGGTGAGAGAGTCGGGCATCGCGCTCCGCGTGGAATCCGTGCGGCCCGCGAGGGCCTTGCTGTCCCGTCCGTCCGGTGACGCGGACGTCCGGGCCCGCCTGGGCTCACCCGCTCGGGCTGAGAAGACCCGGCACGGAGGATCGCGCGCCCGGTCGCCTCGTTGTACGGCGCCTCCCGCAGCGCCACAAGGATGCTGGTTGATCGTTCGATAACGACCGGTCTGGGCAAGGAAATGTTGAGCATTCAAGGAAGCATTGAGCATTCCGCAAATGACAGCGCTGTCCAGATTCGCTTAACGACGGCTCTTAAGCGGTGCGGAGGAGTTCGGGTGCGATTTTGCTTGGCATAACGGACGGCCCGACAGGGACCGCCACTTGCTCCAGGGACTCGGACTGATGAACACTTCCCCGGCCACGGACAAAAGCCACGCAGGACACCCGATGCACGGTGCCGACACCGCGCCCCGTTTCGTCGCTTCGCCGCTTCCGGTGATCGGTCGCGCCGCGGGTGCGCGCCGCGCCGTCGGGATCGCGCTCGCCTATGCCACCGAGGATGCGGAGATCACCGGGGCCGACCGGTTCAGCCTGATCCTGGTGGATGCCGAAGGCGACGTGCTCCAGCGCCTCGGCAGCTTCGAGGAGGACGACGTCGTCGCCGTGTGGCGCGACATCGCGGCGCGGGCCGGACTGACGCGGATGATCGTCCGCGAGGACGGCCTCCTGGTCCCGGTCTCGCAGCAGATCGGCCGGCTGATTCTCGGCCAGGTCCGGATCCGCCGCCGTCATGCAGGCCTCGGCCGCCGCCGCCCGCGGTTCCTGGCCCGCCGCAAGACCGGCCGGCTGCCGGCGCGTCCGCAGATCTTCCGCGGCGAGAACGAGATCATCGCCCGCACCTGAGGGCGCCGACCGCTCTTAGACGAGATTGCGCAGCACGAGGTCGGCGGTGAGGCCGACGAACAGAAGCAGCCCGGCATCCCGGTTCGACCGGAACAGCGCCAGAGCCCCGCGCCCATCGCGTTCCCGCAGCGACAGGACCTGCCAGGCGAGGTGCCCGGCGAAGGCCGCGACGCCCAGATACCCGACGAATCCCGCACCGGCCCCGCGCGCCGCCAGCATCACGAAGGCAGCCGCCAGCGCGTAGCAGAGCCCGACGGCGAGACGCACATGCCGGCCGAACAGGCGCGCCGACGAGCGGATCCCCGCGATCTCGTCGTCCTCGATATCCTGCACCGCGTAGATCGTGTCGTATCCGATGATCCAGCACAGGGCGCCCGCGTAAAGCAGCAGCGCCGGCGGATCGAGGCGGGCGAACACGGCGGCCCAGCCCATCAGCGCTCCCCAGGCGAAGGCCAGGCCCAGAACCGCCTGCGGCATCGGCATGACCCGTTTCATGAACGGGTAGATCGCCACCGGCAGCAGCGAGCAGAGGCCGATGATCACCGCCTCGGCGTTGAACTGCAGCAGGACGGCCAGCCCGATCAGAGCCTGGATCACCAGGAAAAGGGCAGCATGGCGCGGACGGACCTGACCGGAGGGCAGGGGGCGCAGGCGCGTGCGCTCGACCTGCGCGTCGAGGTCTCGGTCGGCGATGTCGTTGTAGGTCGAGCCCGCTCCGCGCATCGCCACCGCGCCGATCAGGAACAGGAGGCAGTGCCAGGGATCGGGAAAGGCCTGATCCGCGGCGATCGCCGCCAGGGCGGCCGACCACCAGCAGGGCAGGAGGAGGAGCCACCAGCCGATCGGCCGATCGATCCGGGCGAGGCGCAGGTATGGACGCCAGGAACGGGGCGCCAGCCGGTCGACCCAGTGACCGGAGACGGCATCGGCTGGCCGCCCGTCGTCAAGCGCCGTCCCGTTCATCGGTCGGATCTCCGGTCGTGCCACACGTGCGTCCCCCATCGCTGCAGAGGGGGGACCCGCGCCGGATCCGTGATCCTCTCAGACGATCTTACAGAGCGCCCTGCGGCAGCTTGAAGCTGCCGGTCAAGCCCGGTCCGCCGAGCAGGCCGCCGCCGCCGCCGCCGGCCTGGGCCTGGGCCTGTGCGCGGGCCTGCGCCTCCATCTTGGTCGCCTGAGCGGCGACGCTGCAGATCTTGGTGCGGATGCCGCTGACCTTCACGTGGTCGGCCTTGAAGCCTTCCGCGAAGGAATCCGGGATCGAGCACCATTCCTTGTTGGCGGCGATCCACTTGATGCCCTCGGTGCCGTTGGCCTGGAGCTTCCCGAACAGGGCGCAGGCCTCCTGCGGGGTCATCTTCTTCTTGGACTGCGACGCCGCATTGGCGCGGCCGACCAGTGCCTTGCGCTCGGCCAGGGTCTTCTGGATGGCGCCGCATTCCGGTGCCGCGCTCTGCGCGAACGCGGCGGTACCGAACACGACGGTGCCGACCAGCACCGCCGCCCCCAGCTTCAGACTCCCCTTCGCCATTCCGAGACTCCCTCGACGCCCCTGCCGAATCCGCGAGCGGCCGGCTTTCTTCCGTTCCCCTGGGTTCGCCATAGGATTGTGGCGTCAATCGAGCGGCAAACCGGCTGCGCCATGCACCGGTGGACTGGCTGCCGAAAACCGGGGCTCGTAACCATTCGGCAACACTTTCGGGCGCGCCCCCCGCGTTGACAGGCTCGCCGCCCCGCGCGACCACGCCGCCATGCCGGCCTATGACTTCACCGCCCCGCGCCTTCACGTCGCGGCCGATCTCGCCGCGGGCGTGATTCTCCCCCTCGATCGCGCCCAGGCCAACTACCTGCTCAACGTGCTGCGCCGGGGGCCGGATGATCCAGTCCTGGTCTTCAATGGACGCGACGGCGAGTGGCGCGCGCATCTGGTCCAGACCGGGCGCAAGGGCGCCGACCTCCACGTCGCCGCACTGACGCGCGCCCAGACGAAGCCGGCCGACCTGCATTATCTCTTTGCCCCGCTGAAGAGCGCGCGCCTGGACTACCTCGCGCAGAAGGCGGTCGAGATGGGCGCCGGGACGATCCGCCCGGTCATCACCCGGTACACGCAGGGCGACCGAATCAACATGGACCGGCTGCGGGCCAATGCCGTCGAGGCGGCCGAGCAATGCGGGATCCTGACGATTCCCGATTGTCCCGACCCCGAGCGTCTCGCCCCGGCCCTGGCGGGGCTCGCCGCCGAGCGGCTCCTGGTGTTCTGCGACGAGGACGCGCCGGTGCGCGATCCCGTGCAGGCGCTGCGGGCGGCCGGCGATCCGCAGGTCCCGCCACCGCTCGCCGTGCTGGTCGGTCCGGAGGGCGGCTTCTCGGAGGAGGAGCGTGCGCTGATCCGGGCGCGGCCGAACACCGTCGCGCTCTCCCTGGGACCGCGCATCCTGCGGGCCGACACGGCCGCGGTCGCCGTGCTGGCCCTGGTGCAGGCGGTCCTCGGCGACGCGCGCTGAAGGCGGCCCGGCCCGATCCATGTGTGCCCGCGCACATGAAGGTGTCAGCCCGGACGATTGTTTCCCCGGATCGGACGTGAAGCGGCGCGCTGGCCGAGGCAGCCGCGTTGTGGGTTCCCGGCGGCTCGATTATGTCCCGGAACGGACGCCGCCTGCGCCGCGGGCTCATCGGGGTCGGGGGCGGGTGTCCGCCCGGAGCCCGCTCGCGAGAGCGGGTCGATACCGGGTGGATCCGCCGAAGCAGTTCGGCGCGCCCGTTCCAAGGCATAAGTCAGACGCACGGGCAGGCAGCGCATGGCGCGCGACAGCAACGACACCACGCCGCTCACCACGCGCGCCGAACTGATCGAATGGTTCGCGGCGGGCGAGAAGCCGCGCGCCCGCTTCGCGATCGGCACCGAGCACGAGAAGATCCCGTTCTACCGGGAGAGCCGGGCGCCCGTCCCCTATGACGGGGATCGCGGCATCCGGGCCCTTCTGGAGGGCCTTGCCGGCGAGACGGGCTGGGAGCCGATTCTCGATCTCGGCAACATCATCGGCCTGTCGGCGGAGGCGGGCGGTGCGATCTCGATCGAGCCCGGTGGCCAGTTCGAGCTGTCCGGCGCCGCGCTGCCCGATGTGCACGCCACCGCCGCGGAACTCGCCACGCATCTCGCCGCCACGAAGCGGGTGGCCGATCCTCTGGGAATCGGTTTCCTGACGCTGGGCATGAGTCCGAAATGGCGCCGGGACGAGACCCCGGTCATGCCCAAGAGCCGATACCGGATCATGGCCGGTTACATGCCGAAGGTCGGATCGCTCGGCCTCGACATGATGCTGCGCACCGCCACGGTGCAGGTGAACCTGGATTTCGCCTCCGAGGGCGACATGGTGCGCAAGATGCGCGCATCCCTGGCGCTGCAGCCGGTGGCCACCGCGCTCTTCGCCAACTCTCCCTTCACAGACGGCCGGCCGAACGGCTTCCTGTCGCGCCGGTCCGAGATCTGGCGCGACACCGATGCCGATCGGACGGGGATGCTGCCCTTCGCCTTCGATGCCGGGTTCGGTTACGAGGCCTATGTCGATTGGCTGCTCGACATGCCGATGTACTTCGTCAAGCGGGGCGACACCTACCACGACGTGTCGGGCGCCTCGTTCCGTGACCTGATGGCCGGCAAGCTGCCGCAGCTGCCCGGCGAGTTCGCGACGGTCTCGGACTGGGCCAATCACGCCTCCACCGCCTTCCCCGAGGTCCGGCTGAAGCGTTTCCTGGAGATGCGCGGCGCCGATGTCGGCGATTCCGGCATGATCGCCGCCCAGGCCGCTTTCTGGGCGGGCCTCCTCTACGACGAGGCGGCCCTCGACGCGGCCCTCGACCTCGTGAAGGGGTGGAGCCCGGCCAATCGCGAGGCTGCGCGGGCCACCGCACCGCGCCTCGGGCTCGCGACTCCGGTGGCCAACACCACCCTCGGCGCGGTCGCCGCCGAGGCCCTGGCGATTGCCCGGTCGGGTCTGCGGGCACGGGGCCGCCGCGACGCCGAGGGGCGGGACGAGACCATCTACCTGCAGCCTCTCGAGGCCATCGTCGCGGCCGGCCGGACGCGGGCAGAGGATCTGCTCGCCGATTACGAGGGCCGCTGGGGCGCCTGCGTGCGGCCGGCCTTCGCCGAATGCGTCTTCTGACGCCTCTCTGATCGACCGACGCACCGGGCGCGAATCACGTCCAGAGCGTGCTATTGGAACGTTCCAGCAGGGCGTTTTGCCGCTGGAGGATCTTACCATGACCCGTGTCACCGCCGTCATCCTTCTGGCGATGGCTTCCTTGCCGGCGAGCGGGGGCGCAGGTCAGGCGGCCGATCTGGCACGGTTCGAGGCTCCAGGCTCGGCGCCGGGCCCCGGCCGCTGGCATTACGGGGCGGGCGGACGCATCGCCGGAACCGTGGCGGCCCGCGGGCGTCCGCAATACAGCTACTATGGCGAGTACGGTTATCCCGCACCCTTCGGTTACGGCTATGCCTACGCGCCGGTGCCGAGCCACGGCTTCGACTACGGCTATTCCGGTCCGCGCTATGTCTGGTCTGCACCAGACAGCTATTACGGGCCTGCCTTCGGTTATTACGAATGGTGAGCGGATCCGCTGGCTTCGCGGGCCGGCGATGCCTATGACGCGCCGGGTGCCGGTCGCTATGCCGGTCGCTGCGCCGGTTCGGGAGCTTGCGGCGTGCGGGACGAAGATCCGGATTGCGTCGATCTCGACCTCAGCGGGCTGAAATGCCCCCTCCCGGTCCTGCGCACGCGCAAGGCCCTGCGAAGCCTTCCTGCCGGCCGCACGCTGGTGGTGACGTGCACGGATCCGCTGGCTGCCCTCGACATCCCGAATCTCGTGCGGGAGGAGGGCGCGCGCCTCGACGCTGTCGAGCGGCGCGCGGAACGCCTGCGCTTCCGCATCACCGTGTCCGCAAGGCCGCCGCATTCCTGAACGATCCGTGAGCCTTCCAGGGGCAAGGCAGGATCGGTATGGCACCGCGGATCGGGGGCGTGCGCCTCGTGCACGACGGTTGGGCGCGCTACCTCGTGGCCGAGGTGATGCAGGAGGACGGAACCCGCCTCACGCGGGAGATGGAGGATCACGGCCGGGCGGTCGCGGTGCTGCCTTACGATCCGGAGCGGCGGGTCGCCACGCTGGTCTCGCAGTTCCGGGCGCCGGTCCTCTACTCGGGGGGGCCGCCGAGCCATATCGAGGTGCCGGCCGGCCTCCTCGACGAAGGCGCCTCGGAGGACGAGGCACGGCGCGAGGCCCTGGAGGAGACGGGGTTGCGCCTGGGGGCGCTCGACTTCGTCGCCAGCGCCTGGTCGATGCCGGGCATCTCCACGGAGCGGATGGACCTGTTCCTCGCCGCCTACGGCGAGGCCGACCGGACCGGAAGCGGCGGCGGCCTCGCCGCGGAGGGCGAGGCCGTGGCGGTGCATGAGATCCCGCTGCCGGAGCTGGCCGCCATGGGCCGCCGCGGCACGATCACCGACATGAAATCGCTGACGCTGCTGTTCGCGCTCCAATTGCGGCGGCCGGACCTCTTCGAGGCGACGCGCTGAGATCAGCTGGCGCGCCGGCCCATCTGCTCCCGCATCGCGAGGCCGATGAAGCGCCAGGACTTGATGAAGTAGCGGCGGAACAGCCGCCGCGGCGCCTGCAGGAACCGGTAGATCCATTCGAGGCCGAGGCGCTGCATCAGCTGCGGCGCGCGCGGCAGGAACCCGGCCGCGACGTTCAGGGCGTCGCCGACGCAGAACACCACCGGCTCACCGAGCGTCTGGCCGTGCCGATCCACCCAGATCTCGGATTTGGGCGCGCCCACACCCATCACCAGCAGTGTCGTACCGTGGACGCGGATCCGCTCCGCCAGCGCGCGGCTGTAGGCCGCATCGTGCTCGAAGCCGAAGGGCGGGACCGCGCTGGCTACGGCGCCGGCCGGAAGGCCCGCCGTCTGCAGGCGAAGGGCCAGGGCGTCCGCCGCATCCTTGCGGGCGGAGACGAAGAAGACCCGCTGCGCGAAGGCCGGCGGATCGGCGAGGACGCAGCCGAGGAGATCGTGCCCGGTGATCCGGTGCACGGGCCGGCGACAGGCCCTCCGGGCCAGCCAGACCAGCGGCATCCCGTCGAGGGTCCTGGCCGCCGCACGCGCGTAGGCCTCGCGAAAGGGGGCATTCTCGCTAAGCTGGACGACATGATCGACATTCGCCGTGACGATCATCCGGGGCCGGCCGTCTCGCCGGGCCGCGACGGCGGCCACGAGGGCCGCGACGGGTCCGGTGTGAAACTGGTATCCGAAGAGTTCGACGGTCGCCTCCGCCTGCGGCGACCCGGACGCCGCGCAGGCGGGGCCGCTCACCGTGTGTGCTTCCCCGCGGACCGGATCCATGGCGCCGAGGTAGAGGCTCATCTCTCCGATGTCACGCATCGGCGGCCCGGAAGCTGGCCGCCGGCCGAGTGGCGGCGCGCAGGGTGCGGCGACGGTCGCTGTCGGCGCCGAGGAGCAGGGCGATGCCGCCGCCGAGCAGCAGGCCGAGGATCAGGGCCACCGGCAGGACGATCTTGGGCGACGGCGGGAAGGTCCGCTGGCGCGCGGGTGTCGCGGCCGAGATGATGCGGACGTTGGTGGTGTTGAGCCGCTCCTGCTCGCTCGCCTCGCGGGCGCGCTTCAGGTAGGCCTCGTAGATGCCGCGGCGGGCCTCGAGAGTCCGCTCCAGTTCGCGCAGGCCGACATAGGCCCGGTCGCTGCTCGCCGTCTCGGTCTTCACCCGGTCGAGATTCGTCCGGATCGCCGCCTCGCTCGCGGCGGCGCGGTCGTAATCCTTCTGGGTCGTCTCGATGATCCGCTCCTTCTCGCGCTGGATCAAGCGCTGCAGGTCGCGCTGCTGGGCGTATTGCTCGGCCATGGCCGGGTGGCGTTCGCCGAGGCGGGTGGCGAGCTCCGCGGTGTTGCGGGACAGCGTGGCGTATTGCTGCCGCAGAGCCTGCATCTCCAGGGATTGCAGCATCTCCGGCAAAGCGGTGCTGGGATCCGACGAGCGCATCCGGCGCGCCTGATCGAGGCGCGACTTCGCCTCGGCGGTCTTGATCGAGGCGGTGACGAGCTGCTGATTGAGGTCGCCGAGCTGCTGGTCGGTGAGCAGGCGGCCGCTGGCCGCCACGAGCTTGTGATCCTCACGGTAGCGGACCACCGCGCCCTCCGCCTGCTCGACATCCCGCTTCAGGCTGGCGAGCCGTCCGGCCAGGGCGTTGGACGCGCGGCGCGCGGTCTCGGTGCGGGCCGCCGCTTCTTCGGCGAAGTAGGCGTCCCCGATGGCGTTGGCGATGCGCGCGGCCTTCTCGGGATCGCGGGACTGCACCGCGACATCGATCACGAAGGTCCGCTCGGCCCGCCGGACGGTGAGCCGGTTCTGAAGCGTGTCGAGAGCGGTGATGACCGGATCGCGACTCGCCGCCGGCGGAAGCATGCCCAGAGCGCCCTTCACCCAGGTGAGGGTCGGGTTGTTGCCGTCCGGCAGGACGAACTCGTCGTCCTGATCGAGGTGGAGCTTGGCGATCACCCGGCGCAGGACGCTGTCGGACTGGATCACCCGCACCTGGCTCTCGGCGATCGAGACGCCGCTGTCGGCCTGGGGCTGGCGCGCGTTCACGTCGTTCTCGACGACGCGCAGATCGCTCGGATCCACGAGAACCTGGATGCTGGACGTGTAGCGCGGCGGGATCAGGCCGAGCAGCGCCACCGCCACGGCGACCATGAACAGGCCGCCCAGCACGATGAAGCCGCTGCCGCGCCACAGGCGCCGGAGGATCACGCGACCGTCCGTCTGCGGGGTCACCTGCGGCAGCACCATTCGGACGGGCTGCTCACCGCTCATCCGTGTCGAGAAGTCGAACATACGCCTCGCTCCCTGACCTGTCGGGACGGAGACAACCGCCCGCCGCCAACCTCGTCGCCTGTTCCTTTTCTGACCAGCTTCGTGCCGGTCTGGAACAGGTGCTCGCCCGAGGCGCCGTCTTCGTCGGGAGTCCAGCAATCAGCATACCGGACCAGTAGTATCGCCCCGTTGCGGTTCCTGCTTCAGGAAGCCCGCAGATATCGCATACAGACGTAATCCTAACTGTCACGACAATCGAACGTGAAAAGTCTCCGATTTGTTGGGGACTACGCAGGCCGCCTCAGGCGCTGCGGTCGCATGCGACAATTGACTCCAACGGTGCGTAGGCTGTCGGGTCGCCCGACAGGAAGCGTTGGAAGCGCAGCCCATCCTCGGCCGCTGTGGCGTTCCAGCACGCCACGTTGGCCCGGCTTGCCGCCGCCGCGCGGGTCAGACCGCCATCCCGGAGCCAGGCGGCGATGGTCCGAGCGGCGCCGTCCGGATCCTCCGGCCGGATCAGCAGGCCGGACGTCCCCAGCACCTCACGGAACACCGGGTCGTCCGGCGCCACGACCGGCAGGCCGCCATGCTGGACTTCCAGAAGCGGCAACCCCAGCCCCTCCGCCTTGGAGGTCGAGACCAGCAGGTGGCACGACCCCGCGAGGGCCCGCAGCTCCGCGTCGGCGAGGTATCCGTGCCGGTGCAGGAACGGCGGTGGTGCCTCCAGGAAGGCGTGCCGCCCCCATCCGACCCGGCCAACGAGATGGAGTTCCGCCGGGATGCCGGCGCGGATCAATGCCGCCGTCAGGGCGAGGGTCGCCGGATAGTTCTTGCGCGGTTCGATGGTCCCGATGGCGAGGAGCCGCAGCGTCGCGCCGGGCTCGTAGGCCGCCGGCCCCGGCAGGTCGGCCAGGCCGAAGGCGTCGCGGACGGCGGGTCGCAGCAGGGCGACGCGGGCGCGCTCCGCGCAGAGGGCGCGCACGGCCGCGCCGGTGGTGCGGCTGTTGACGAACAGGTTCGGGCACCAGCGCAGGGCGAGGGCGAAGCTCGGGCTCATGTAGATCCGGCTGCGCAGGCTCAGATCCGCCTTCCGCGTTAGCAGGAAGGTGTCGTGGACGTAGAGCAGGCACCGTGCCGCCGCGATGGCGCAGAGCGGCCCGGGCGGGAAACCCGGGAACAGGAACAGGGCGTCCCTGTCCGTGAGCGCCCGCGCGGGGAGGCCGATCTGCTGGGCGGCGATCATGCCGGGCAGGGAGCCGGCGGTCACCGGCCGCACAGTGTGCGGGGCGAGCTTCTCCGGGGCGAACAGGTCCAGGGTGACCCGCTCGATCCCCGTGACATGGGCCCGCAGATGGGTCTGGTCCAGGTAGATCCGCCGCTGCGCCATGCCGGATTTCGCCTTGTGGTCCGTCATGGCACCCTGCGCCGCAGCGTGCCGGCCAAGTACAGGCACCGCCGCACGAAGAGCGGCATCCGGCGGCCGAACACCATCTGCTTGGCCCGCCGCAGCCGGCGCACGAGCGGAGGCGAGACCGCCGGGACCGTGCCGGTCGCGCCCGTCCGCAGATCGGCCGCGAAGGGGAAATGCCCGAGCATCGCCGGGGCGAAGCGCGGATGGGCCGCGCCGTCCCCCAGGCCCAGCCGCCGGAAGACCGCCTCCAGCGACAGCGCCGCCGCGGCCGGGCTGTAGCGGCTCTCCAGGGCGATCCGCGCGAAGGCGCCGAGGCGGGTGCGGGTCGCCCGGTCATCGACCAGGGCGGCCAGGGCGTCGGCAAGGGCGCCGGGCCGCATCGGCACGAGGCGGCCCGAGACGCCGTCGATCACCGCTGAGGTCAGCCCGGCGGTGCGGTAGGCCAGGGTCGGGACCCCGCACAGGCCGGCCTCGATGGGCGTCTGTCCGAGAGTCTCGTGGCGGCTCGCGGTGACGTGGAGGTCGCAGGCGCCGTACCACGCCGCCAGCATCGCCTCGTCCGCGATGAGGCCGGGCGCGAACAGGTTCGCGATCCCGAGCCGGGCCGGATCGTCGAGGCGGCCGATCGCCACGACGCCGACGCCCGGTTTCGCCACGGCCTGAAGCGCCGCCCGGAGATCGGCAAAGCCCTTGTCGGGCCCGTCGACGATGACCGAGGATACGAGGATCAGCACGTCATCGGGGGGCAGGCCGAGCCGGGCGCGCAGGCCGGCGCGATCGCCGGGCCGGAAGACGGCGGTCGGGAAGGCGAGGCGGATCGGCTCGACCACGGTGCCGGGCGGCGCGAGTTCGCGGGCCCGCGCCAGCGTCCAGCCGGAATTGGCGAGAAGCCAGGGAGCCGGAGATCGGGCCGGGGATCGCACTTCGGGCCCGACCGGGGCGCCGGCGAGCACCGCGCGTTTGCGGTCGTGCATGCCGGCGATCCGGCCGGGGGCCAGTTGCGGATACTCGTCGGGGGTGGGGCAGGCCGCATCGCAGCCGATCGCGGCGCGGCCGCACGCGCGCGGATGGGCGCACCGGCCCGTGAGGGGGAAGAGGTCGTGCAGCACGAGGCCGACCGGTCCCCGCCGGGCCAGACGGCCGACGACGTCGAGGCTGCGGGTGGCGCCATGCAGGTTGCCGGCCAGGACGAGATCCGGTGCGGTCGCCGCGATCGCGGCCTCGGCCGGGGGGAAGACGTCGCGCCACTCGGCGGCCTCGGGACGGCCGCTCAGGGTGACCTCCGCGATCCGGTGACCGGCGAGAGTCAGTGCCTCGGCGAGCCGGCGCTGGGCCACGCCGGCCCCGCCCTGGGTGCCCGTCCCGGTGAGCGAAACGATCGACAGACCGCTGGCGGGCGGAGGAAGGTCCGAAAGCAGCCTGTGGAGCAGGGCGGGACGACCGATCAGGCTGCGCCGGTCCTCGGATGTCGTCGACCAAGCGACCCCCTCGTTCAGCATGCCGTCGGGGTCGAGGTCCGCATGGTCCGCCAGCCCGTCTCGCCGCCAGAGGATCCCGCCCCCCGCAGACCTGCGGCCACCGGCTTCCGCCGCGCGATCGGGCCCGTCGAGGCCCCGGACGGCGTGGTCGAACAGGACGCGCAACCCCGCGACCGCGTCGACCTCGGCGAGCGAGGCCTCCAGCGCCAGAGCGATCAGCGCACCCGGGGCGAGCAGGTCGCCGGCAGCGAGCCAGAGCAGATGATCCGGACCGGGATCGGTCAGGATCCGCTCCACGGCCGCGCGTCCGGTCGTGGGCGCCAGCACGTCGTGTCGGAACTCCGGATAGTCCTGGCGCAGGACCGACGCGACGGTCCCGGCCAGGGCGGCATCCGCGTGGGCCACCGTGATGATCCGGATCCGCGGCCAGGGGCGCCCGTCGGGCAGCGACCGCGGACGGGCGGGTCCGGGGGGGCTGCGCCCGTACGGCCAGCCGGCGACGCCGTGGGGAGGCGGTGACATGTCTGCGGCCTCGGTCACGGCGGCTCTGGCGGCGGCTCGGGTCTCGTGCGGGGCGACAGAGTGGACGGGAAGGTTGAAGATTGCCTCTCGGGGCCGGCGGCGTCTCAGCCCATCACCCGGATCCGCGCCGGACCGGCCTCGATCCGGCCGATGCGGGCGGCCGCCGGGTAGCCCGCCGATCGGATGCGCGCGAGGAGCGCGTCGGCCCGGTCGGCCGAGCAGGTCACCAGCAACCCGCCCGAGGTCTGCGGATCGGTGAGGATGTGGCGCCGCCAGTCCGGAAAACCCTCCGGCAGGTCGACCGCCTCGCCGAACGCCGACCAGTTCCGGTGCGAGGCACCGGTGACGGCGCCGGCGCGCGCCAGCGCCTCCGCCTGCGGCAGCAGGGGGAGGGCGTCGGCCTCGAGGGTGAGCGTGAGACCGGCGCCGCGGGCGATCTCCAGCCCGTGGCCCAGGATGCCGAAGCCGGTCACGTCGGTGAGGGCATGGACGGCGGGCTCGGCGGCCAGGTCGGGTCCGATCCGGTTAAGCAGCGTGGTGGTGGCAATGAAGTCGCGGTAGCCGGCATCGTCCAGGATCTCCCGCTTGATCGCCGCGGAGTAGACCCCGACCCCGAGGGCCTTGGTGAGCAGGACGGCATCTCCCGCCATCGCGTCGGCGTTGCGTCGCACCGCCTCCCGGCGGCAGGTGCCGATCACCGCGAGGCCGTAGATCGGCTCGGGGGCGTCGATCGAGTGGCCGCCCGCCACCGGGATGCCGGCCTCGGCGCATTGCTCTGCGCCGCCGCGCAGGATCCGCGCGACCACCTCCGGGTCGATCTTGCCCAGGGGCATCCCGAGGATCGCGAGCGCGAAGAGCGGCCGGCCGCCCATGGCGTAGACGTCCGAGATGGCGTTCGTCGCGGCGATCCGGCCGAAATCGACGGGGTCGTCCACCATCGGTGTGAAGAAATCCGTGGTGGCGATGATGCAGGTGCCGTCCTCCAGCTCCCATACGGCCGCATCGTCCGCCGTCTCGTTGCCGACGAGGAGCCGCTCGAACGGCCCGGCCGCCGGCTGCTGGGCGAGGAGCTGGCGCAGGGTGGCGGGGTCGAGCTTGCAGCCGCAGCCGCCGCCATGGGCAAGACTGGTCAGGCGGGGGGCATCGGTCATCGCTGATCTCCGTTCCGGACGTCCTGGGACCATGGCGGACTCAGTAGCGCGTCGTCAGCGCATTGAGCCAGTCCGGCGAAGCCGCGACGGCCGCAGCTTCGACCTGCTTGTCGAGTCCCGTCAGCACCAGCAGGCCGAGGACCACCATCACGGCGCCCAGCGCGGCCTTCGCGGCCCGGCCGGCCGCGGCGAGGCCGCCGCGCCAGCGCAGCAGCGCCTCGCGGGAGACGAAGCCGAGGAGCATCAGCGGGGCCGCGGCCCCGATCCCGAAAGCCAGCATCGTCAGGGCGACGCTCCCGAGATGCTCGCCCCGCGCCGCCATCAGCGAGGCCGCGCCCAGGGTCGGTCCCACGCAGGGGCTCCAGGCGGCGCCGAGCAGCAGGCCCACGGCGAACTGGCCGGACAATCCGCCGGAGCCGAAGCCGCCGAAGCGTTCCTCCGCCCAGGCGCCGACCGGGCCGGCGGCCGTCGCGACCCGGGCCTGGAGCCGCGGCAGCATCAGCACCGCGCCCAGCAGCAGGAGGAGAACCGCGCCGGCACGCCGGAACGCGTCGCCGTCCAGGCCGATGGTGAAGCCGATCGTCGCGACGAACAGCCCGATCGCCGTGAAGGCGATCGCCAGCCCGCCGGCCAGCGCCACCGGGCCGAGGCGATGCTCCGCGGCCGCGGTGCCGAGCACGATCGGGATCAGCGGCAACACGCACGGCGAGAGCACCGACAGAAGCCCGGCCAGGAAGGCGAATCCGACCGTTCCCAGCATGCCCTCGCGCTCCCGATCCCGCTCGCCCTGCGGAGGTCTCCTCCGTGCCGCGCGGGCGGTCAACGCGCCAGGCGGCCGCGGGCGTGCGGGAACAAGGCGGCGGCCAGCCGATTTCGGCGGCAGTCCGGTGGCGTTCCCGGGCGAGGCGGAGCAGACCGGTGACCATCTTCTTCACGGGCGACACGCATTTCGGCGACCCGCGGGCACTGCGCTTCGACCACCGGCCCTATCCGGATCTTGAGGCCCACGATGCCGGGCTGGTCGCGGCCTGGAACGCCGCGGTCTCGCCCGGCGACACAGTCTGGCACCTCGGCGACTTCGCCCTCGGGCCGAGCGGAGACCGGATTCGCGAGATCCTCGCCGGGCTGAGCGGCGAGAAGCACCTGATCGTCGGCAACAACGACGGGCCCGATACTCTTGGTGCGCCCAGCTGGACGTCGGTTCGGCACTACGCGGAAATCGAGGTCGAAGGCCGCATGGTCGTGCTCTGCCACTACGCGTTCCGCACGTGGAACGGCATGAGCCGCGGGGCCCTCAATCTCCACGGGCACAGCCACGGCAAGCTCAAGCCAATGCCGAAGCAGTACGACGTGGGTGTCGACCCGATGGGGCCGGCACCCGTGCCGCTCTCCGCAATCCTCGCGTCCCGCCGGCGTCGGGGGCGGTGAGTCGGGGCGGAACTTTCACGTCAGCTTCACCGTTTCAGCGGACAGGAAGGGAGTGGACTCGTGCCGCTCCGAGAAACCCGGCCGGTCCGCCTTCGGAGTGGCCATCCCAAACCGTGTGTGAGTGTTGAAGTGAGTGCCATGTCGGTCACTCTGACCCGTTGCCTCGCCAGCCTCGTGGCAGGCCTCGTGATGACTTCCGCGGCGTCGGCTGTGCCGGCCTGCATCGAAGCCCAGCGCAAGGTCGACGAGGCGAATGCCCTGCGCTTCCAGGCGCGTCAGGAGGCCCGTCTGGGCGATCATGACCGCGTCTGCGACACGCTCGATGAAGTGGGCGACCGCTACGACGATGCCCGCGACGCCTTCGAGCGATGCGGCGAGGGCGTCGTGGCGATCGATCTCCGCAGCGAACTGCGGGGCCTGCGGATCGCCAAGAAAATTAACCGCTGCGATTGATCGGGTGCGCATCCGCACCTCGGACGTCCCGTTCCTGCAGCATCACCCCGACACGCGCGACGCCGGTCGCCGAAAAGGTTCTGCGCCCATGACCCCCGCCACGCTTTCGAACGACATCGAACCCGCCGTCGTCCGCACCGGCCCGTCCTTCGCGGCAGCCCTGTGCGGCTTCGTCAGCACCACCGTCGCGACGACGATGCTGCTCATGCTGATCGGTGCGTTCTGATCAGGGCGCGACCGACCAGAATCGCTGACGGTTGAACAACATATCCTGGGAGCCGACCTTCGGTGCCGGCTCCGTCCGCCGCCCGCAATCGGGTTCGGCCGGCTTCGTGACAGCCGCGAGCGTCGTGTGGGCCGGCACGGGTATCAGGCCCAGGCGCGTCTGAACCTCGGGCTGCCGCGCCGCCGCGATGGTCAGCACGCAGGCGATCAGGCCGCCGGCAACAGTTCCGAGAACGAAATTCAACATCGGGCCTGGGATCCGGGGCCCGATTCCTTTGGGCCACACAGCGTCGTCGATAAGCAACCCGGCGGCATCATGGCGGATCTGGCGCTCACGCGCTTTTAACTCCTGGTCTGCGACAGCTACGCGCCAGCTTGCCGCCAAGGCAGGCCTGACGACGGGGCTGGACCGCCGATGAATTACGCCGCCAACGCCTACGCCAAGACATCCCACAGCGCCCTCTCGCCGCGCGAAGCCGAATCCGCGGTTCTGCTGAAAGCGGCGCAGAAGCTGATCGGTGCGAGCCAGGGGCTCTCCGAGGGCGATGCCGGGCGCCTCAACGACGCCCTGTCGTTCAACCAGCGCGTCTGGACGCTGCTGACCTCCGAGGCCACGTCGGACCTGAACCCGCTCCCTTCGGACGTCAAGCAGGGCGTCGGCCGCCTGGGCGTGTTCGTGCTCCAGAGCTGCATCGACACGATGATCGCGCCGACGCCCGAGAAGATCGCGACGCTCGTGTCGATCAACAACCACATCGCCGCCGGCCTGCAGGGCAATCCCGGCTGAGGCCCGAGGGCCGTCAGGAAGCCGCCGACGTTTCCGGCAGGTCCGGCTGGGACACCGCGCCGGCGGCTTCCCACTCGACGAGTTTGCGGCTCAGCTTGAGCGCCCGATAATACGCGCCGGTCTCGACGGCCTGGGCGATCCCCGCGATGTGAGGGGCCGCCGCCGGCGCGAGCCCGAGCAGATCCGTCGCCTGCCGGAAGAACAGGTCGATCCCCTGCGTCGGATCGTCGGCGAGGTAGATGACCGTCAGGGTCAGGTGGAGGCGCTTGCAGGCCGTGTCGGCCTCGGTCTCCGTGATGATCTCGCTCTCGCGCAGGAACTTGCACTGCGTCTCGATCAGGAAGGTCGAGCGCCGGTCGCCGTTGCGCAGCAGGGCACCGTTGATGATCAGCCGTTCGAAGGGCTTGAGTTCCAGACGCAGGGGCATCGGGCGTTCCTTTCTAGAAGACCCGGCGATCTCATTCGCGAACCGTTAACGTTTCGAGAATTCCCGCCCCGAGCGCAGCCGTTGCACCACGCGGGTGCCGTGATAAACTCCCACAAATGACGACCGGGTGAAGCGTGTCGGGGAGGTCCGATGACGGCGCAGACGGATCGGCGCGCACGGTATCCGAGCCTCGGTGGCAAGCGCGTCCTGGTCACGGGCGGCGCCTCGGGAATCGGCGAGGGTCTGGTCGAGGCCTTCGTCGGCCAGGGGGCCCGCGTCCTGTTCTGCGACATCGCGGATGATGCGGCGAACGCAGTGGTGGCGCGTCTGACGCCCGGCGCCGCGCACGCCCCGCTCTACCGGCGCTGCGACCTGACGGATGTCGATGCGGTTCGCGCGCTGGTCGCCGAGGCGGATACGGTTCTGGGCGGCTTGGATATCCTGATCAACAATGCCGGCAACGACGACCGCCACAGCCTCGCCGAGGTGACGCCCGCCTATTGGGACGACCGGATGGCGGTGAATCTGCGCCACCTGTTCTTCGCCGCTCAGGCGGCGGTGCCGGCGATGCGGCGTGCGGGCGGCGGCGTGATCCTCAATTTCGGATCGATCAGCTGGCATCTCGGGCTGAAGGAGATGCCGCTCTACCAGACCGCCAAGGCGGCGATCGAGGGGATGACCCGCGCCCTGGCCCGCGACCTCGGCCGCGATGGGATCCGGGTGGTGTCGATCATCCCCGGCAACGTCCAGACGCCGCGGCAGGACAGATGGTACACGCCGGAGGGCGAGGCGGACATCGTCGCCGCGCAATGCCTCGACGGCCGGATCCAGCCGGCCGACGTCGCCGCGCTGGTCCTGTTCCTCGCCTCGGACGATGCCCGGATGTGCACAGGCCACCCCTATGTCATCGACGCGGGGTGGCGCTGATCGGGAGCCGGGCAGAAAACCGGCCGGACATGAGACCGGCCGGACAGGGGGCGCGGGTCCGCGCTCCGGCCCGGCCCGCTTCCGTGCCTCAGTCGCACGTCTCCTTCTTGACGGTCTTGGAGTCGCCCATGTCGTTCTCCTTGCGCACCGTCTTGGTGACGCAGCCGTCGCCATGGTCGTGGACGGTCACGGATTTCGACTCGGTCGCCGGGCGGTCGACGACGACGGCCGGCCGGTCGCGCTCGATGACGGTGGTCTGGGCCTGTGCGGCGGCGCCGAGGCTCAACAGGGCGGCGGTCGCGAGCAAGGTCTTGCGCATGCTGAAACTCCAATACCGGTTTCGGTACCGGGTAACGGCGGTCACAGCTTGAGCGTTCCGCAGAGCCGTCGGTCTCGAAGGCGGACCGAACCCGTAAAAAAACTTGGCTCGGCCCGCGCGCCGTTCGGTTCGAAGCAGAGCCGGAGCGACGGCGCCAATGACTGCGGAACCGGGACCAAGACAACCCCGGTGGACTACGTGCGCGGCGTGGCCGGGCCTCAGCCGCCCGTCATCGGCGGGAAGAAGGCGATCTCGCGGGCGCCGGCGATCGGCGCGTCCGGCTTGGCGTGGACCCGATCGATCGCGGCCCGGACGACGCCCGGATCCTCGAAGGCGTAGGCATATTCCTCGCCCCGGCCCCGGAGCCACCCGACGAGGTCGGCGACGGTGGCGACCTCCGCCGGGGGTGCCAGCTCCTCCTCGGGGCGGCCGATCCGCTCGCGGACCCAGGCGAAATAGACGAGCTTCATCGCATCACCGTAGCGAAGACAGGGCAGGGACCGCACGTCCCGCAGGCCGATCCGTCAGCGCGGATCGTCGATGACGTGCTTGATCCCGGCCCGCATGTAGTCCCAGCCGGTCCAGAGCGTGAGGGCGGCGGCCAGCCACAGCAGCGTCAGGCCGATCGGCTCAGTGCCCGGCAGCAGGGTCTCGCCCGCCGGGCCGGCGACCAGGAAGCCGAGAGCCACGAGCTGCACGGTGGTCTTCCATTTCGCGATCTTGCTGACGGGCACCCCGACCTTCAGCTCGGCCAGGTACTCGCGCAGGCCGGAGACCAGCACCTCGCGGCACAGGATCACGATGGCCGCCCAGATATTCGAGCCGACGATCGTGTGGTCCGCCGTCAGCATCAGCAGGCACGCCGAGACGAGAAGCTTGTCGGCGATCGGATCGAGCATCCGGCCGAGCGCCGAACTCTGATGGTAGGTGCGTGCGACGTACCCGTCCAAGTAGTCGGTGATCGCGGCCGCGACGAAAACGCCCAGCGCCGTCCACCGGGCGGTGTGGGATTCGGGCCAGAACAGCAGAGCGACCATCACCGGCACGGCAACGAGGCGCCCGTAGGTCAGGCAATTCGCGAGCGTCCAGGCCGGCGACCGTCGTCGGGGAAGGACGGCGTTCATCGCAGGGGTGAAATCAGAGCGGGGCCCGGGCGTCAACGTCCTGGTTTCGGTCTCGGCCATCGCGGTCGGGTTCTCAGGCGCCGGCATGGAAGAAGTCGTAGACCGCCCGCGCGGTGGCGGCGTTCACGCCCGGTGTCTTGGCCAGATCCTCGAAGGCCGCACGCTCGATGGCCTTCACGGTCCCGAAATGATGGAGCAGCGCGCGCTTGCGGCTGGGCCCGATGCCGGCGATCTCGTCCAGGGGGTTCTTCACCATCTCGCGCTTCCGCTTGGCCCGGTGGCTGCCGATGGCGAAGCGGTGCGCCTCGTCCCGGAGCCGTTGCACGAAGTAGAGCGTCGGGTCGCGCGGCGGAAGCTTGAAGGGCGGCCGGCCGGGCACGAAAAACGTCTCGCGCCCGGCATCCCGGTCGCGGCCCTTGGCGACGCCGATCAGCGGCACGCCCGAGACGCCGACCTCCTCCAGGGCCGTCCGCGCGGCGTCGAGCTGGCCCTTGCCGCCGTCGATCAGCACGAGGTCCGGCCAGGCCGGGAACGCCTCGCTCTCCTCGGCCGGCACCGGCTCCTGGACGCCGCCCTCGACGGCGGCGGCCGCGGCTTCGCGTTCGGTGCGCGGTGACTCCTTCACCAGCCGCTTGAAGCGTCGCTGCAGGACTTCGCGCATCATGCCGTAATCGTCGCCCGGAGTGAGCTCCTCGGACTTGATGTTGAACGTGCGGTAATGCGTCTTCATGAAGCCCGTCGGGCCGGCGACGATCATGCCGCCGACCGCGTTCGTCCCCATGATGTGCGAGTTGTCGTAGACCTCGATCCGGCGGGGCGCGCCGTCGAGCCCGAAGGCCTGGCCGAGCGCCGCGAGCAGCTTGCCCTGGGAGGCCGTGTCGGCGAGGCGCCGCGCCAAGGCTTCCTTGGCGTTGCGCTGGGCGTAGTCGACGAGGTTCTTCCGCTCGCCGCGGCTCGGCTTGTGGATCTCGACGCGGTACTCCACCCGGCTCGACAGGGCCGCCGCCACCAGCTCGGCATCCTCGACCGCATGGCTCGTCAGCACCGTCCGGGGCGCCGGCTTGTCGTCGTAGAACTGGCCGATGAACGACCCGAGCACCTCGTCGGGGGTCATCGACCGGTCGGCCTTGGGGAAATAGGCGCGGTTGCCCCAGTTCTGGAAATTCCGGAAGAAGAACACTTCGATGCAGAACTGGCCGGCCTGCTCGTCGAGGGCGAACACGTCCGCTTCCTCCACGCCCTGGGTGTTGACCCCCTGCACGCCCTGGATCGCCGACAGCGCGGCGATCCGGTCCCGGAAGCGGGCGGCGCGTTCGAACTCCATCGCTTCCGAGGCTTCCTGCATCTCGGTGCGCATCCGGTCCTTCACGGCGTTCGACTTGCCCGCCAGGAACGCCCGGGCGGAATCCGCCATGGCGGCGTAATCCTCCGTGGCGATCTCGCCGGTGCAGGGACCGGAGCAGCGCTTGATCTGGAAGAGCAGGCAGGGACGGGTGCGGTTCTCGTAGTAGCTGTCCGTGCAGGTGCGCAGGAGAAAGGCGCGCTGCAGGGCGTTCACCGTCCGGTTCACCGCCCAGACGCTGGCGAAGGGCCCGTAATAATTGCCCTTCCGGCGCCGGGCGCCCCGGTGCTTGACGATCTGCGGGGCGGGGCCGTCGTCGGTGACCAGAATGTAGGGGAACGACTTGTCGTCCCGCATCAGCACGTTGAAGCGGGGCTTCAGCTGCTTGATCAGGTTGGCTTCGAGGAGCAGCGCCTCGGTCTCGGTGGCGGTGGTGACGAACTCCATCGCCGCCGTCTGCGAGATCATCCGGGCGATGCGGTTCGAATGCGCCTGACCCCGCGCATAGGAGCCGACCCGGGCCTTCAGGTTCTTGGCCTTGCCGACATAGAGGACGTCGCCGCGATGATCGAACATCCGGTAGACGCCGGGCGAGGACGGCAGGGTCGACCAGAACCGGCGGATCACCTCGGTGCCGGCCTGGACGGCACCCGGCTCGAAGTCGAAATCGATTTCCGGCGCCTCCGTGTCGGGGAGGCCGGCTTCCGGCGCGTCGGCGGTCTCGTCCCGCTCGGCGTCGCGGCCGTCGTCGAAGGTGTCCGGGGGCAGATCTGAGAGGGCTCTGCGGCTCATACCGCAGATCTAAGCGTTCCTGAGCGCCAGCGGGACCGGGGCGGCGACAAAAATCGCGCGCCTGGACCGGGGATCAGTCGAACAGCGAGTCGATGTCGCTCTGGTCGACGTGGCCGGGATCGTGGTCGAGCTTCGGACCGTTCAGGAGCGAGCTCTCGTCGTCCAGGGAGGTCGGCACCGGCATGACGGTGATGAGCTCCTTGAAGCTGTCGAGTTCCGACCACGTGGCGATCAGCCGGTCGAGATGCTCCTCGATGAACTTCATCACGCCGACGATCTTGGTGATCCGCTGGCCGGTCAGGTCCTGGAAGTTGCAGGCCTCGTAGGCGGTGATCACGCGCTCGAGGATCACGTCGACGTGCTGCTTCAGCCCGGGCGGCAGCGTCGCGGCGTTGAGCATGCCGGCGTGGCTCTCGATCTCCTCGATCGCCCCGAGGAGCTGCGTCGTGGCGCGCTCCGTCGAATCGACCACGGCGTCGAGTTCGTCGGCCGCCCGGCGCATGCCCTTGCCGGTATTCTCCGTCCGATGCAGCGTCGCCAGCTCCGACTTGGTGCGGGTGATCGCCTCCTTCATCACGTCGAGTTCCGTGCGCATCGCGAGCGCTTCGTGCAGCTCGCGCCGGCACGACTCGATCGTCTCGCTGGCGCTCATCTGCGTGACGCGGCGCAAGTCCTGGATGGCGCTGAAGATTTCTTCGAGTCGCTCGTTCGAGGCGATCGAGCCCGGACCAGGCTGGGGAGCCGCGGGAATCCCGAGGCTGTCTTCGATGCGATAGCGCTTCTGGGTCATCGTCCGGGCGTGGGCGTTCGGGTTCCGTCGACGCAACTCTCTACCACATCGGTTAGCGGACTGTGACTGCCAAGCTTTTTCCGAGCGTTCCGGGCTCCTTCCCGAAGGCGCGGCGGGCTGCGATGAACGGTTAACCGGCGATTCACGCTGCCGCCGACGGGCCGGGGAGAGACCGCGGCCTCGGCGCGATTCACCACGTTCCTTCACCTGATTCGGTAAAATGCCGCGGGATCGTTCGCGGGCCGGGCGCTTGGGCGCCGGCTCGGGAGCATGCGACGATGCGGGGTTCGGTCCGATTGGGAATGGCGGCGGCCGCGGCCGCTTTCGTGCTGTGCGGGCCTGCGCGCGCGCAACAGGCGCGCTACGCCGAGGGCGGCTACGGCGGCGGCCTGATCGAGTACCTCGTCACCGGAAGCGCCGGGGGCGGCGGCCGCGGCTGGCCGCAGCGCTCCGCGGCCCCGCAGCGGGCGGCGACGTCCCAGCGGGTCGCGGCCTATTCCGGGGAACTGGTGCCGGCCGAACCGGAGGCCGCTCAGGCATACGGACAATCCTACGGACAGGCTTACGGTGCGGCTCAGCCCTACGGCGCGCCGCCCGCGGCCGCCTACGGGGCATCCCAGGCGGATCCCGCCCGGATCGCCCGCGCGGTCGCGCCGGAATTCCAGCGCCAGGAGGTCCCGTTCGCGGGGCCGCAGAAGCCCGGGACGATCGTCATCGACACCGCCGGCAAGCATCTCTACCTCGTGCAGGCCGGCCAGCGCGCCCTCCGCTACGGGATCGGCGTCGGCCGTCCCGGCTTCGCCTGGAGCGGTCTCAAGACCGTCAGCCGCAAGGCGGAGTGGCCGGACTGGACACCGCCGGCAGAGATGCTCGCCCGCCGGCCCGACCTGCCGCGCCACATGGCCGGCGGGCCGGAGAATCCCCTCGGGGCGCGGGCCCTGTATCTCGGCTCATCGCTCTACCGGATCCACGGCACCAACGAGCCCAATACGATCGGTCAGTCGGTCTCGTCGGGCTGCATCCGGATGATGAACGACGACGTCGTCGACCTCTACGACCGCGTGCCGGTGGGAACACGCGTCGAAGTCCTGTGAGCGCCTGACGTCGTCGGCATCACGCAGGCTGACCCTTCGGATACGGAAAGGCCCGGCCGCGCCTGACGCGACCGGGCCTCTCTCTTTGGGGGCTGAGCCGGGGCTGGACGATCAGGTCCAGTCGCTGTCGTCGCCGCCGCCCAGGTCGCCGCCGAAATCGCCACCCGGATCGCTGTAGTTCGCGTCCTGGAAGCTACCCAGGTCGCCGCCGCTGTTGTCCAGGGCAGCTCCGAGATCCTGGTTGCCACCGTCGCCGTAGTAGTTGTTGACCACGGTCTCGCCGGCACCGCCGCCCAGGCCGGCGGCCGCAGCGCTGCCGAGGCTCGAATGGCCGCCCGCGAAGGCGTTCGACAGGGCGCTGCCCAGGAGCATGCCGCCGGCCGCGCCCGCCGCCATGGGGAGCGCCGTCGCCATGAAGCCGCCTCCGCGGGCCGGCGCCTGCGGCTGACCGCCCCAAGGGCCGCCCTGCTGGGGATAGCCGCCCTGCTGGGGATAGCCCCCCTGCTGCGGGTAGCCTTGCTGGGGATAGCCCTGCGGGGGCGCGCCGCCCTGATTGCCCCAGGGTTGTCCGGCGGGACGCTGCTGTGCGTAGCCGGGCTGCGGCTCCTGGCGCTGGCTGCCGCCGCCGAAGATGCTCGACAGGAAGCCGCCGCCGCCGCCCGAGGGCTGCGCAGAGGCCGCTTGGCTGCGCGCCTGCTCCAGCTGCTGGTTCAGGCTCTTGATCGCCTCTTCCTGGACGTAGATCAGCTGCGCCATCGCGTAGGGCGCGTAGGGCTGGGCGCGGATCTTGTCGGCGATGAAGCGCTCCGCCTCCGCGTCGCGGGGCTGGGTCTGCGCCTGCTCCAGCCGCTGGAAGATGCCCGAAATGACGTCGCGTTCTTCGCTGTTCATGGAGTCGTCCTCCTCGAATCTCACCCGCGGGCCCGAACGCGCCGCATGGCAGACACGACATGGGTGCGCGGCGACGCTTTGTCAGGGGGATTGCGAAAACTTCATCCGCCGACTGCGAAAAACGAGAAGCCCGACCTTTCGGCCGGGCTTCCCAGAGGCGGATCCCGAACGCGGCCGTAGCCGCGCCGTCGCGCAATCCTAGAAGGTGCCGAACTTGTAGTTCAGGCCGGCGCGGACGACGGCGAACTCGTCGGAACGGCGGCCGATGCCGCTGTAGACAACGGGGAAGTTGTTGGCGGCGTTGATGACGAACGCGCCCTGGTTGCGGGTGTTGCGGTCGAGGTTGACGTACAGGCCTTCGACCTTGAGCGTCACGGCCGAGGAGCGGAAGAAGTTCAGGAAGGAGTCGGTGGGGAGCGCGTACTCGACGCCGCCGCCGACGGCCCAGCCGGTGCGGAAGCTGTCGTTGCCGGCGTAGCCGCCGAAGGAGCGGTCGGCGCTGCCGGAGCCGTAGGCGAAGCCG
>NZ_FPBW01000023.1:0-125026 GCF_900116795.1 Methylobacterium sp. UNCCL125
CGTTACTCACCCGTCCGCCGCTGACCCCGAAAGGTCCGCTCGACTTGCATGTGTTAAGCCTGCCGCCAGCGTTCGCTCTGAGCCAGGATCAAACTCTCACGTTGAAGAGATTGATCTGGCCGATCACGTGTATTCTCAGACGGAGCCTCACATCGACCAAGCATCCAACGCTTCACAGCGCCAAACACCCGTCGGTGAGCTCAGAAAGAAGAACAACAGATCGGCACAAGTCTCTCACGCCAGACCCTAAGGCCTGGCCGCAAGGACAAACGCCGCCCGCGTCTCCCTTCCTCAATTCCAACTTGTCAAAGATCAGTAATCACTCTCGTAATTACCTTTCGAGGAGAAGTCAAGTACCTCGGCTTTCGCCAGATCTACTTTTCTAAACCTCGGGAAGTCCGTCCGACCCGCTCCGTTTTTCTTCCGGACCGCGTCGGGAGGCGCCGTATAAGCCGCCCCAGACTTCCGTGTCAACCGCCCTTTTTCCCGGCGAAAGAACCGAACCGGTCGAGCCGGTTTCCGGTGCCTCCGTCGACAAAGCGCAACGCAGAACGGCCCGGGGGCCCTTCGGTGAAGCGCTGGACGATGGACGCTCCCTCAGTCGCCGCGTGCGGGTTGAGCCTAGGCTCAAGTCCGACGACCATCCGACCCTGAGGGTCGTCGCTGGCCGGCGATGCTGCTGGAAGGACCGGAGGACGGCGTGCCGTCGCGTCCGGTGAAGCGGATGTAGTGGGGCTCGCCGCGCGACGCAAGGGGCCGGGCGCAGGCCGGCCAAGCCCGGGATGCACACCTCCGCATCCGCGCCCGACCGACCGCCGCCGCCGCCGCCGCATCGCCTGGGTCCTCCGCGGACCGGCGCTCTGGCAAGCGTCCTGTCCGGGCGCCCGAACCGATCCCCCTCGCGCGGCCGACAGGCCGGGCGCGCCGGCCGGAAATCTGCGGATCGCCGCGATCGCCGACGCCCGCCCCCGCCTGCGGCTCCCTGAAGAGCACCCGGCTCATGGCCTGAGCGCAGCGGACCGGGCGGCGGCGAGCGGCATGATCGCATTCGCAGTCTTGAACGCAGATCAGGCCCGCGATCTTCTGGTCCTTAAAGATGGAATTAGCATCTTCGCATCTATGGAGTCCCTGTTTCCAGCCGCAGCTTGCCCGGCGGCTCACTCCGAGGCCCCTTGGCATGCGCGCGGATCCCCAGCCTGCCGACCTGTCGCGCCGGGAGGCGGCGCGTCCGCCCCTGCCGGAGCGGGGCGTCGGGCGCGCTCCCCTGCTCCCCTTTCTCGACGCGGTCCGGCAGGGTCTGCTGATGATCGACCCCACCGGGACGGTCATCGCGGCGAACGCCCCGGCCCGGCAGCTCCTGGCCGGCCTCAATGTCACGCTGCGGGTGCAGGCTTCGGCGATCCCGCTGCTGCGGGCCCTGCGGGCCGGGACCGCCCCGCCGCGGGGCGCCCTGCTGCGCAGCCTCCGCCGCGCGCTGGCCCGGCGGCAGCCGGTCGTGTTCGAGTTGCGGCATCGGGACCACACGGTCCAGGTGGAACTCCATCCCCTCGCGACGGGCGGCTGGGTCGTCTCGCTGGAGGATGTCAGCACCCGGAAGGCCGTGGAAGCCCGGGCCGACGCGATGGCGCGGCGCGATCCCCTCACCGGTCTGCCGAACCGCCTGCTCCTGCGCGAGCGTCTCGCCGAGGCGCTCGCGCGTCTCGCGCGCACGGGCGAGTGCTGCGCCCTGCTGCTGATCGACCTCGATCGGTTCAAGCCGGTCAACGACACGCTCGGTCATCCGATCGGCGACGCGCTGCTGGAGACGGTCGCCGACCGCCTGCGCTCGACGGTGCGGCCCACCGACACGGTGGCGCGGATCGGCGGCGACGAGTTCGTCATCCTCCAGGCCGGGATCCGCGACGCGGCGGGCACGCAGGCCCTCGCCCGCCGCGTCGTCGACCTGATCGGCCGCACCTACATGGTGGAGGGCCATCTCCTGACGATCGGCGCCAGCGTCGGCGTGGCGCTCGCCCCCGAGGACGGGACCGACGCCGACCGGCTCCTGAAGAACGCCGACCTCGCCCTCTACCGGGCCAAGCTCGACGGCCGCGGCACCTACCGGTTCTTCGAGCCGGAGATGGATGCGCGCATGCAGGCGCGCCGCAAGCTCGAACTCGACCTGCGGCAGGCGCTCGCCCGGCGGGAATTCCAGTTGCACTTCCAGCCGCAATTGCAGCTCGCGAGCGGCACGCTGATCGGCTGCGAGGCCCTGATCCGGTGGCGCCATCCCGAACGCGGGCTGGTCTCGCCCCTCGATTTCATCCCGCTCGCCGAGGAGATCGGCCTCATCGTCCCGATCGGCGAGTGGGTCGTCCGCCAGGCCTGCCGCGACGCCATGACCTGGCCGGAGCACATGTCGGTGGCGGTCAACGTCTCGCCGGCGCAGTTCAAGAGCGACCGGCTGGTGGAGACGATCATCTCGGCCCTGGCCGGCTCGGGGCTGCCCGCCCGGCGGCTGGAGGTGGAGATCACCGAGGGCGTTCTGCTGCAGGAGAACGACAGGACGCTCCAGACCCTGCACCGGCTGCGGGAACTCGGCGTGCGCGTCTCCATGGACGATTTCGGCACCGGCTACTCGTCGCTGAGCTACCTGCGCTCGTTCCCCTTCGACAAGATCAAGATCGACCGTTCCTTCGTGAAGGATCTGACCAGCAAGCCCGACGGCGAGGCGATCATCCGGGCGATCGCCGGCCTGGGCAAGAGCCTGGGCATGACCACCGTCGCCGAGGGCGTCGAGACGGCCGAGCAGATGCAGCGCATCCGCCTGGAGGGCTGCACCGACGTGCAGGGCTACCTCATCAGCAAGCCCGTACCCGCCGAGGACCTACGCCAGGTCTTCGCCGGCTTTCCGCAGACCTGATCACTCTCCCCTTCGGAACGCCTTGCCATGAGCGACCTCTACCGTCTCGTCTATGCCAGCAAGAACCTGCTGCAGGGCTCGGAGCCGGAGGTGATGGCCGCGGTCCGCCAGATCCTGGACGCGTCCCAGCGGAACAACGCGGCCCTCGGGGTAACTGGCGCCCTGATGTTCAACGCGGGCGCCTTCGCGCAGGTGCTCGAAGGTCCGCGTCGGGGGGTCGAGACGACCTTCGAGCGGATCCAGCGCGACCTGCGGCACGACGACGTCACGGTCCTGCAATGCGGCCCGGCGGAGAGCCGCGCCTTCGCCAACTGGTCGATGGCGTTCGTGGGCCAGTCGTCCAGCGGGCAGGCCCGCTTCAGCAGCCTCTCGGCCGAGAGCGGCTTCGACCTCGCGCGCCTCGACGGCGACCGGGTCTTCGCCATGCTGCACGGGCTCGTTCTCGAGGAAGAGGGATTTCCGGTCGTGGGGGCCGATCCCGTGGCGACAGCTATCTCGGAGACCGCCCCCGTGGAGGCCGCCCCCTTGGAGAGCGCTCCCGTGGAGCGCGCGCCCTTGGCGGCCGGGCCCGAGCCGCGTGCGGCTGCCGGGCTCGACGTCGCGCAGGTGCGGGCCGAGATCGCGCGGCTGCGTCCGGAGCCCGCATCCCAGGCCCCGGCGCCGGCTCCTGCCGGGTCGGATCGGGCGCCGCGGGCCGCACCGGTCCTGCGTCGCCCCGCCGGGACGCGCGGCGCGGCCGAAGCCGCCCTCAGCGTGCTCAAGGCGGCCCTGGCGAGCGAGCGGCAGCGTACGACCGACCTGCGGGCGGAGATCGACGGCCTGCGCGTCGCACTGGCCGCCTCCGCGGACCGGCTTGAGGTCCTGCGCGACGAACGGGACCTGTGGGCCGGAAGGGCCGGTCTCCTGGCCCGCACCCTGGCGCAGGAGGCCGAGGGCGTGCGGGCCGCCGCACCGGCCGTGGCGGACGAGACGCCACCGGCGGCGGTGCGCGACACCCGCACCGCCTGACTCCGCCGCGGCGGGCGGGCGAAAGGGTGTCATCGTGGCCGATCTCGAAGGACCCGATGACGCGGCCGCACGACCTCCGGAGCCCCCGGGCATGACCGGTGGCGCCCTGTGCCTGCGCCTGTCCGCCATCGACAGGACCACCCTGTTCGACGCGTTCACCCCGCAGCGCGCACAAGGCCTGCGGCACTGGCACGCGGTCGTCACGCTCGGCCAAGGCGGCGACCCGACCGCCGGGGCGACACAGTCCTGCGCTACGTACTGTCCACCGTGATGCTCGGCTATCGGGGGCGGCCCTGCTGCGCGCGGGGATCCGACGGGACAGGTCTTCGCCGGCATGGCGCCGTGGCCGTGGCGTCGCCGGGCGCTGACCGTCCCAGCATGAACGCGGGATCGTTCTCTTGAAAGTCTGATACGTTCTGCATAAAGAACGCCCGTTCGCTCCGGTTGGACGGTGCGGACGATCTCTGCGTGGAGGACGAGGCGATGTCAGAGGGATTTGCAGCCCGTACCGTTGCGGCGGCCAACGGCGTGGCCCAGGACGCGGCCTTCGGCGCGGTGATCGCGCCGATCCACCTGTCGACGACCTTCAAGTTCCCGGCCTTCGAGCAGGCCGGACCCTATGACTACTCGCGTCTCGGCAACCCCACGCGGGACGCCCTCGCCGACACGATCGCCAAGCTCGAGGGCGGCGCCCGCGCCGTCATGGTGGCGAGCGGCATGGCGGCCCTCGATCTCGCGCTGTCGAGCCTGCGGCCGGGCGATCTCCTGGTCGCACCGCACGATTGCTACGGCGGGACTCACCGGCTGTTGAGCTTCCGCGCCGCCCGCGGGCATTACCGCGTGGCCTTCGTCGACCAGACCGATCCGGACGCGCGGGCGGCGGCCCTGGCCGAGGGGCCGAAGGTCGTGCTGATCGAAACGCCCAGCAACCCACTGATGCGCGTGGTGGATATCCGACGCATCACCGCGGACGCGAAGGCGGCCGGCGCGCTGGCCGTGGTGGACAACACCTTCCTGTCGCCTGCCCTGCAGCAGCCGATCGCCCTCGGGGCGGATCTGGTCGTCCATTCCACCACCAAATTCCTGAACGGCCATTCCGACGTCATCGGCGGGGTCGTGGTCGCCGCCGACAAGGCCGTTGGGGAGGAACTCGCCGCCTGGGCGAACACGATCGGGGTCACGGGCTCGCCCCTCGACGCTTATCTGACGCTCCGGGGCCTGCGCACCCTGTTCGTGCGGGTGGAGCAGCAGCAACGCAACGCCGCCGTCCTGGCGGCCTTCCTGGAGGCGCATCCGGCGGTGGCCCGCGTGCATTACCCGGGTCTGCCCACCGATCCGGGACACGCCCTGGCGAAGACGCAGCAGGCGGGCTTCGGCGCCATGCTGAGCTTCGAGCTCGCCGGGGGCCGTGCGGCGGTGAAGACCTTCGTGGAGGCCCTGCGGGTGTTCACGCTGGCCGAATCCCTGGGCGGCGTCGAGAGCCTGATCGCCCATCCGCCGACCATGACGCATGCGGCCATGGACCCGGAGGCGCGCGCCATCGCGGGCATCACCGACGGGCTGCTGCGTCTCTCTGTCGGCCTGGAGGCGGAAGCCGACCTGCTGGCCGACCTGTCGCGGGCCTTCGAGTCCCTGGACGGCTGAGCCGGCCGGTCACTCCTCCTCGACCACGCTGAACCCGGACTCGTCCTCGACCACCCGGAAACGGGCGCGCTGCACGGTCCGGGAGCGCTCGGCCGCCTCGTCGCGGCACTTGTCGACATGGGCGGCGCGGTTGACCACCTGCAGGTTCGGCGCCCCCCAATAGCCGAGCAGCACCGGCCAGGGCGCGTCGCGGTGTTCCCGCCAGACCCGGTAGAGCGGCAAGGTGTGGTCGACCTCGGCCGTCTTCAGCAGGCGTTTGCCGGTGGTGGTGCAGCGATGCCGCTGGCGGAGCTTCAGCGCCCGGACCTGGGCATGCGGCGCGATCCAGAACTTCCAGGCCGCGACACAGGCTGCGTGCCAGCCGGCATTGGTGTTGGGGGCGCCGCGCGCCCAGAGATCCCGGTGCCAGCCGAACCGGTAGACCGGCTGACCGCAGATGCAGCAGACGCCCCGGCCGCGGGCGAAGGCCGGATCGCGGTAGGGTGCCGGCGGCATGCGGAAGCTTCCGGCCCGGCCCTCGGCCCCGAGCTGCCAGGTCCAGCCCTCGGGCGTCCCGGAGCGGGCCGCCAGCGCCCGGGCCAGCCGGTCGGCGCGGAGGATGTGGTTACGCCAGTAGCTCTCGACGGCGAGCCGCGGCGTCGGCGGGATCAGCGGGCGCGCCAAAGCGTGCTGGAGGACCGGTGCCGGGAAGATGGCCGGCAGGGCTTTCTCCAGCCGCGCCCGGGCCAGCTCGTTGCGGAGGGTGCGCCAGCTCGATGTGGTCATGGTGGACCGGTGGTAACCCGGCCGGCGCCGCGCCGCGACGGCGCCGCTGCAACAGCGGGCGGCCCCCGCACGCCCGACCTTCAGGGTTAAGAAAATGTTTCCCGTGAAACATCGCGCGGCCCGTCAGAAGCAGCATGGCCGCTCCGGTCCGGCTCAGAGATCCACCGCCATCGACAGGAGGTAGGTGCGCGGCGCGCCCTGGAAGAAGGTGCCGAACGACGCGACCCCGGTCCAGTACCGCGCGTCGGTCACGTTGAGGATGCTGGCCCGGAAGGTCGTCGGCCGCTCGGCGACGAGGGTCGTGTAGCGCAGGCCGAGGTCGAGGCGGGCCCAGGCCGGCAGGGCCTGGGTGTTCGCGAGGTCGACGAACTGCCGCCCGGTAGAGATGACGGCGCCGTTGAGCGTCAGGCCGGGCAACCCGGGCAGGTCCCACTCGGCGCCCAGGCTCGCCTGGACCTCAGGCACGCCGATCGGCCGGTGCCCGCGATTGGCGGCGAGCGCCGTCCGGACGAGGCGTCCGTCGAGTAGGGTGACGCCGCCGACCACCCGCACCTGCGGCGTGATCTCGCCAAACAGGCTCAGCTCGAGCCCGCCGACGCGCTGCTCGCCGGTCGCCGCGAAGCGCCCCTGCGGGCCGAGCTCGCCCGCGGGCTTCGTGATCCGGAAGGCGCCGAGCGTGGCGCCGAACCGGCCGAGATCGAGCTTCACACCCGCCTCGACCTGTCGGGCCACGTAGGGAGCGAGGATCGTGCCGGAATTGGTCGCCACCGCCGGAGCCACGTCGCCGCGGCTCAGGCCCTCGATGTAGTTGCCGTAGAGCGAGACCGAGTCCCAGGGCCGCACCACGAGACCGACCATCGGGGTCGTGGCGCTCTTGTCGTACGACGAGGCCAGCGTGCCGACATTCGACAGGTAATTGTGCGCCTCCACGCGCTGGCGGCGCACACCCAGGGTCAGCAGGACGCGCTCGTCGAGGGCCGACAGCGTGTCGGCCACCGCGATCCCCGACAGGGTGCTGTCGGACAGGCGGGGCCGGCCGATGCCGTAGATCGGCGCGATGTACGGGACGAGGGCCGGCACGTAGAGGTTCGACAGATAGGCGCCCCGGCCGGGCGAGAACCGCCGTCCCGTCGCCTCGTCGTACACGGAGCCCTGAAGCGTGAGGGCGTGGCGGATGAATCCGGTCTCGAACCTGGCCCGGACGCCGCCGTCGTAGGTGAGCCGGTCGACGCCGAGGGCGTAGAATTGCGGCGTGCTGGTCGTGTCGCCGCGGCCGTTGAGGATCGTCGGTGCCGATTGGAAGTACCGCTCCACTCCGGTCTGCCCGCCGCCGACATCCGCGAACAGCGTGACCTGATCGGTCAGGTCGTACTCGGTGCGCAGCAGGCCGCCGCGATCGTCGACGTCCGAGTATGCCCAGGGCTGGGTCAGGTTCAGGCGACCGTCGGGCGCCCGCGGTACGGGCACGCCGGCCCGCAGGAGGAACGGGCGCAGCGGCGCGTTGAAGCGGTCCGTCTGCGCCAGCAGGTAGAGCCACGCGCGGAACCGGTCACCCTGGTAGTCGAGGGCCAGGGCCCCGACGCCGGTCGTCTCGGTCTGGCGGTCGAAGGGCGTGGCGCCGCCGTGCAGGCTGCCGACGACGCGGGCGCCCCATTCCCGTCCCGGCCCCCAGCGGCGGGCGACGTCGACCTGGCTGCCGCCCCAGGCGGTCGAGCCGTAATCCAGGGTGACGCGGGTCAGGTCCGCGCCGGCGCGCTTCGGGACGATATTGACCACGCCGCCGACCGCGCCGTTCGGCGACACCCCCGTGAGGGCGGCGGACGGCCCCTTCAGGACCTCGATGCGCTCCACGTAGTCGGTGAAGATGCGGAAGCTCGGGGCAATGCCGTAGAGCCCGTCGAAGGCGACCTCGCCGCTGGTGTTCTCGTTGGACGGGAAGCCCCGGATGGAGAAGGAGTCGAACGGCGCCCCCGTGGTCTGGGTGGCGCGCACCGACGGGTCGAGGACCAGGGTTTCGGACACCGTCCGCGCCTGCCGGTCCCGGATGAGCGTGTCGGTGTAGCTGGCGATGCTGAAGGGCGCCTTCTGGATCTCGGTATCGCCCAGCAGGCCGAGGCGACCGCCCCGCGCCACCTGACCGCCGGCATAGGCCGGGACCGGTCCGCGCGGCGCGGCCGCGCTCGCGACCGCGAGCTCGTCGAGCTGGACGTCCCGGCCGGCCCCGGCCTCCTCCGCGCGGGCCGCGTGCAGCCCGGAACCGACGAAGCCCAGCAGGACAGCCATCGGGAGAACCGGCCGGGCCGCGCGCCGCCGGCGCCGGTTCCGCGCGGAAACCGGCACCGAGAAATCTTGAGACCGCATTGTCGTGACGAAAGCTCCGAATCACGGAGCAAGGCAGCAAATATCTCTACGTGTGTCAAAAATACATTTGGATTAATTATAATTATATTCAGCGCACGCAGGGTCGATCTACGTGATCGATATTGATTGCTTTCTATACTGACTTCCATTGCCGAACGACATCATTATCAGTGCCTCACTCATCATCGCACGGTCGAGCAGGCGATTTCGCGGAAGGCCGGGTTAGAGCTCGGCTGAGGCGCGCGGCCGGGATCGTCGGGCCGGGCGGGGCGTGCGGGGCCCGACACGGCCGCGATCGGGTGTGGATCGCGCGCGTCCGATCGGGTTGCCGCGGCGGAGACCGGGGCGCCCGGTTGCCAGGGTTGCCCACCCCGCCTAGACGGGCCCGGCGCGAAACGTGCCTGTCACCCCTCCTCTAGTGCAGAGGTTTTCCCGTGATCACCGGTCCGTGCCTCATCGTCCAGCCGATCCACGCGGCGGGCCTCGACCGGCTGCGGGCGGCCGGATTGGAGCCGCGTCCGGCGAGCGGCACCGATCCCGAGACCCTGGCCCGCGAGGCCGCCCCGTGCGTCGCCGTCATCACCCGCAACACCGGCTTCCCGGCCCGCGCCATCGCAGCGGCCCCGGCCCTGCGGGTGATCGGCGTGCACGGCACCGGCACCGACCACGTCGCCACCGCCGAGGCGACCGAGGCCGGGATCGTGGTGGTCAATACGCCCGGCGCCAACGCCGTCTCGGTGGCCGAGCAGACGCTGGCGCTGATCTTCGCCCTGGCCAAGGCCCTGCCGGAGGCCGACCGCTCGGTCCGGCGCGGGGACGACAGCTTCAAGTTCACCGCCCGCCTGATCGAGCTGGCCGGCCTGACGCTGGGCCTCGTCGGCTTCGGGGCGATCGGGCAGGCGACGGCCCGGCTCGGCACGGCCCTCGGCCTGCGGGTGCTGGCCTACGGCCCGAGCCGGCCGGACGCCGACTTCGCCAATGCCGGTGCCCTGCGGGCTCCTTCGGTGGACGCGCTCCTCGCGGAGGCCGACATCGTCTCCCTGCACGTGCCCCTGACCCCGGCCACCCGCGGCCTGATCGGCCGGGACCAGCTCGCCGGGATGAAGCGGGACGCCTTCCTGATCAACACCAGCCGCGGCGGCCTGATCGACGAGGCGGCCCTGGTGGAGGCGCTGGAATCCGGCACGATCGCGGGCGCCGGGCTCGATGTCTTCGCCCAGGAGCCCCTGCCGGCCGACCACCCCCTCGCCCGTCAGGCGCGGGCGATCCTGACGCCCCATGTCGGCGGTTCCACCGGGTCGGCCCTGATCCGCACCGCCGAGACCGCCGCCGGCCGCGTGGTCGACGTGCTGGCGGGCCGGCGGCCGGGCGGACTGGTCAATCCGGATGTCTGGGCGCGGCGGCGCGCCCTGTGATACCCTGAGACGGGTTGCCGCCGCGGGCCGCGCGACCGATCTCCGACCGGCACCTCAGGATGAGGGCGCGGGTGGGAAGGCCGCGGTCCAACGGCTCCGACCGCGCCCGGATCACGCCCTTTCGTCCGCACCACGACCGCCCGCCGCGCACGTTGTCATGCAATCGTCGCAGACGGGCCGGAAAGCCACGCGCTGCATCCGAGGCCAGAGAGGGCTCCATGGACTTCCACCGTCGCTTCACGGTCCTGATGTGCGCCCCCGCCTTCGATCCGGACGATCTCGAAGGGGCGCGCGTCAATCAGATCGTGGCAGCCGTGGAGCAGCGCGGCTTCGAGGTGGTGCGCGCCCGGCGGGTCGAGGACGCGGCCATCGCCGTGCAGACCGACGCCGCGGTGGGCTGCCTCGTGGTCGATTGGGGCAAGCGCGGCCTCGACGGCAAGGCCGCCGCCCTCATCGACATGATGCGCAAGCGCGGCCTGGAGATGCCGATCGTCATCATGGTCCGCCGCAAGCGGCTGGAGGACATCCCGGTCGAACTGCTCGATTTCATCGACGGCTACATCTTCCTGGCGGAGGAGACGCCGGAATTCATCGCCCGCGGCCTCGTCAGCCGGGTCACGCAATACGCCCAGACCCTCAAGACGCCGTTCTTCGGCGCGCTCGTCGACTACGCCGAGAAGGGCAACCAGCTCTGGACCTGTCCGGGCCACAACGGCGGCATCTTCTACAACCGGTCGCCGATCGGCCGGATCTTCGTGGAGCACCTGGGGGAAGCGATCTTCCGCGACGACCTCGACAACTCGGTCCTCGACCTCGGCGACCTGCTGACCCACGAGGGCCCGGCGCTGAAGGCCCAGAAGGAGGCCGCGAAGATCTTCGGGGCCGAGAAGACCTACTTCGTCCTCAACGGCACCTCGGCCTCCAACAAGATCGTCCTGTCCTCGCTGATCGCGGAGGACGACCTCGTCCTGTTCGACCGCAACAACCACAAGGCGGCGCATCACGGCGCCCTGTTCCTGGGCGGCGGCATCCCGATCTTTCTGGAAACGGACCGGAACGCCTACGGCCTGATCGGCCCCATGTATCATGAGGCCCTCGACGAGACCCGGATCCGGGAGAAGATCCGCCGGAACCCGCTGGTGACCGATCCCGAGGCGTGGCGCCGGGAGCGGCCGTTCCGCGTCGCGGTGATCGAGCAGTGCACCTACGACGGCACGATCTACGACGCCCAGGAGATCCTGGAGAAGATCGGCCACCTCTGCGACTACATCCTGTTCGACGAGGCCTGGGCGGGCTTCATGAAGTTCCACCCGCTCTACGCCCGCCGCTTCGCCATGGGGCTGACCGGCCTCGACGAGACCTCGCCCGGCATCGTCGCCACGCAATCGACCCACAAGCAGCTCGCGAGCTTCTCCCAGGCCTCGCAGATCCACACCCGCGACGGGCATATCCGCGGCCAGACCCGGCGGGTCGAGCACAAGCGGCTCAACGAGAGCTTCCTCGTCCACGCCTCCACGTCGCCCTTCTACCCGCTCTTCGCCTCCCTCGATGTCGGCGCCCAGATGATGAAGGGCCGCTCCGGCATGATCCTGTGGGACGACACGATCCGGCTCGGGATCGAGTGGCGCAAGAAGGTCCGGGCGATCCGGCGGGAATTCGAGGAGAACGAGCGCGATCCCGCAAGGCGCTGGTTCTTCGACCCCTTCGTGCCGGACGTGACGGTGAATGCCGACGGGGCCGAGGTGCCGTGGGAGAGCGTGCCGACCGACGAGCTCGCCGCCACGCCGCGCCACTGGGAGCTGAAGCCGGGCGCCCGCTGGCACGGCTTCACCCACGTGGCGCCGGGCTACGCGATCACCGACCCGAACAAGCTCACCGTGCTCACCCCCGGCTTCGACCGGCACACGGGGGCCTACGCCCAGCACGGCGTGCCGGCGCCGATCGTGGCCCAGTACCTGCGTGAGAACCGGATCGTCGCCGAGAAGAACGACCTGAACTCGCTGCTCTTCCTGCTGACCCCGGGGGTCGAATCCTCCAAGGCCGGCACGCTGATCTCGGGCCTCGTCGCCTTCAAGCGGCTCCACGACGACAACGTCCCGCTGGAGGAGGCCATGCCGGAATTCGTCAACCGCCGGCCGAACCGCTACCGCGGCGTGCGCCTGCGCGACCTCTGCGCCGAATTCCACGCCTTCCACCGGGAGGCCGGCACCTCCACGCTCCAGCGGCGCCAGTTCGCCCCGGAGCACCTGCCCGAGATGGTGATGCCGCCCAAGAAGGCCGCCCAGCTGCTGACCCGCAACAAGGTCGATTACGTGCCGATCGCCGAGGCTGAGGGGCGGATCGCCACCACGCTGATGCTGGTCTATCCCCCGGGCATCGGCACGGTGCTGCCGGGCGAGCGCCTGGACGATCGGGCCAAGCCCATGCTCGACTATTTCAAGATGTTCGAGGCCTCCGCCAACCTGTTCCCGGGCTTCGAGGCCGAGATCCAGGGCGTCTACCGCGAGGTCGATCCGGACGGGCGGATCGGCTTCCACACCTACGTGGCACGCGAGGGGGCCTGATGGAGATCGAGGTCGAGACGCCCGGCCTGATCCCGGCCCGCACCTGCCCCGACATCGTCATCCGCGCCTCCTCGGATGCGGATGTCGAGGCGATGGTGGCGATCTACGAGCACCACATCAGCAGGGGCGTGAGCGATGTCGGCGTCGCCGAGGAGGACCGTCTGCTTCCCGACGACCTGAAGCGGCGGCGCAAGACCATGCGCAAGAAGCGCCTGCCCCACCTCGTGGCCGACCGGGACGGCGCGGTGGCGGGCTACGCCTACGCGGTGCCGTTCCGGAAACGCCCGGCCTACCGCTACACGCTGAAGCACTCGATCTACGTGCATCCCGACCACCTGCATGCCGGGATCGGCCGCCGGCTGCTGCCGGCCCTGATCGAAGCCTGCGCGGCCGGCGGCTACCGCCAGATGATCGGCTACATCGATGCCGAGAACGCCGCGTCCCTGCGGCTCCACGAGGCCTGCGGGTTCGAGCGGGTCGGCTACCTGCGGGCGGTGGGCTTCAAGTTCGGCCACTGGTCGGACAGCGTCATGGTCCAGCGGGCGCTGGGCACCGGGTCGGAGGACCGGCCGGGGTAGCGGGCCGGGACGGGGCGGCGTCCGACGCCCGGCCGCCGTCATTGCGAGCGCAGCGAAGCGATCCAGGAGCGCCACACTTACGGAGGGCGCGCTACCCTGGGTCACTTCGCTGCGCTCGCGATGACGGAGCGCGTGACACCCGCCGAAGGATTCGACCGGGGCCGGGATCAGTGGCCGGAGGCCGGCTGCGCCGTCGCGACGATGTCGACCTCGACGCCGACATCGAGCGCCACCCATTGGCCCGAGGCCCAGGCCCCCTGGCCGACGCCGAACTCGGTGCGGACGAGGCCGACGCGCCCCACGGCATGCGCCGCGCCGCCGTCGAAGGTCAGGTGGAACGGCAGCGTCACCGGCCGGCTCGTGCCGCGGATCGTCAGCGTCCCCACCGCCGCGTAGTCGCCCTGCCCCTTGTCGACGAAGCGGGTCGCCTCGAAGCGCGCCTGGCTCGCCGCCTTGACGTCGAACCAGTCCTTCTGCGGCATGGCCTCGTCGCGCTGGACGTCCCCGGTCCGCGCGCTGGCGAGGTCGACCAGCACGAGCGCGTGCCCCGCCTCGGGCTTGGCGGGGTCGAAATCCACGCTGGCCGTGAACCGCTCGAACCGCCCGGTGAACGGGACGCCGACCTGCACGCCCGAGAACCGGATCGCGCTCCGGGCCGGATCCACCGCCCACTCGGCGGCGGCAGCCGGCAGGGCTTCGCCCAGGAACGCGCACAAGAACGCGCCCTGCAGCGCCGCGAGCAGGCAGAGGTGACGCGCGTTCATCGGGTGGGCTCCACGATCGGGGCGGTCGACGGCCGGCGCCCCGGCAGCATGCGGCGCAGCACGTCGTCGCGCAGGAGGAAATGGTGGCGCAGGGCGGCCGCCACGTGGACGGCGAGGAGCGCCGCCAGGAACCACGCCCCCAGGGCATGGACCTGCTTGAGGAGGCCCTCGGCGGCGGCGGGGTCGGGGACGTGGGCCGCCAGCGGCAGGTGCGGCCAGGGGACGAGGCCGTAGAGCACCGTCGGGATGTTGAACGGCGACAGCGAGACCACGGCCCAGCCGGTCAGGGGCAGCCCGACGAGGAGCAGATAGAGCAGGTGATGCGCCGCCGCGGCCGCCCGCCGCTCCCGCGCCGGCATCCCAACCGGGTGCGGTGGCGGCCGGTGGGTCAGGCGCCAGAGGAGGCGCAGGACCGTCAGCGCCAGCACCGTGACGCCGACCGACTTGTGCCACTGGTAGAGCTGGAACTGGCGCAGCGGCGCCAGGGCCGCGTGCGTCATGGTCAGCCCGAGGCCGATCAGGACGAGCACGGCGAGCGCGCTCGCCCAGTGCAGCAGGATCGCCACGGCGGAGTACCGCCGCGCGGAAACCCCGTTCGCCATGGCCGATCCCCCGGTGTCAGTCCTGCTTCTCGAAGGCGCCCGCGATGGTGAGGTGCAGCTCGTCACCGATCAGCGGCACGTAGGTCTTCACCCCGAACTCCGAGCGCTTGAGCGTGCCGGTGGCCTCGAAGCCGACCGTATACTTCTTGCTCAGCGGGTTCACGCCGGCGCCGACCAGGGTGACGTCCAGCGTCACCGGCTTGGTCACGCCGTGGAGCGTCAGGTCGCCCGTCACCTTCGCGTGGTCCTTGCCGGCCGGCGTGACCTTGGTGGACACGAAGGTCATGTCGGGGAACTTGGCGGCGTCGAGCCACTGGTCGCCCTTGAGCTCGTCGGTGAGCTTGGCGCTGGTGGTCGTCACCGAGGCGACCGGGATCTTCACCGAGAGCTTGGCCGCCGCCGGGTTCTTCGGCTGCAGCTCCAGCGTGCCGGACACGTCCGAGAAGCCGCCGGCATAGTTCGAGAAGCCCATATGGGACACGCGCCAGCCGACCTGGGTGTGGCCGGGATCGACCGCGTAGGTACCGGCCTGGATCTGCGCCGGATCGCGGGTCGGCGGGGTCTGGGCCAGCGCCGAGGTGGCGACCGAGGTGGCGACCGGGGTGGCGACCAGCAGGGCCAGCAGGCCGGAGGCGAAAATCGACTTCAAGGGTGTCTCCTGCAGAGCAGACGGTCGAGCGCGATTCGCTGCGCCGCAGCAGCCCTGTAGACCCGTTCACGGCACCGGTTGAGCCTGCTATCCGGAACCCCATGGTTGCGAGAACGGAAACCTTCCGGGGCGGACTCGAGGATGTTCGGGCCTTCTGCGCCGTCGTCGATCTCGGCACGGTGACGGCCGCGGCCGCGAGCCTGCAGGAGACCAAGGGCAGCGTCAGCCGGCGGATCTCCCGCCTGGAACAGGCGCTGGGCGCCCGGCTGATGGCGCGCACCTCACGGGCGGTCTCGCCGACGGCCGAAGGGCTGGCCTTCTACGCCAAGGCGCAGGAGAGCCTGACCCTCCTCGACGAGGCGGCCGAGACCGCCCGCGACGCCCGCACGGTGCCGACCGGGCATCTGCGGATCACGACCTCGATCGATTTCGGGATCGAGGTGATGCCCGAGATCGTCGCGAGCTTCCGGACCGCCTACCCGCAGATCACCGTGGAGATGCTGAACACCGACGCGCGCCTCGACCTCGCGGCCAACCGGATCGACCTCGCCCTGCGTCTCGGCGGCGCGGAGGAGACCGGCTACCGCGCGATGGTCCTCGCGACCCTGGCTCTGGGCCTCTACGCCGCCCCCGCCTATCTGCTGCGCCGCCCGGCCCCGACGGACCTCGCGGGCCTGCACGACCACGACCTGATCCTCGCCCGGGAGCGGATCGGCACGGCGGGACTGGTGCTGACCGACGGGCAGGGCCGTACCGAGCCGCTGGCCTTGAGCCCGGCCATCCGGGTCAGCGACTTCGCCACCGCGCACCGGCTGACCCTGGCGGGCGCCGGGATCGGCCATCTCCCGAGCCTCGTCGCCGCCCGCGCCGTGGAGGCGGGGGAGATCCTGCGGGTGCTCAGCCCCTGGGCGACCCGCGGCGCGCATCTGCGCGCCGTCACCCTCGCCGGGCGCGAATTGCCCGCCCGCGTCCAGGTCTTCCGTGAGCATGTCCGCAGCGCCCTGGCGGCGCGCGACTGCCCCGGCGCCACCCTGGACGGCGACGACCCAAACAGATGACGCCCTCTCTTGCGCCGAAGATGACAGGGGCTGCGATCGGAATGGGCATCGCCCGGGCGACCGCCTAAGCCGAGCGACCCGCCGCCACCCGGTTCGTTCTGCCGTCGACGGGCCGGTCCATCACGACCGACTTATATCTGCGCCGTGGCGACAGCATCGCTCTGCGCACCGGCGATGCGCACCGGCGATGCGCACCTGACCCCGGACCAGCCGACGGATCTCGCCATCCCGTGCGCGACGCACCCTTCCGCCCCGTCGGAGTCGGGGCATCGCGGCGCGGCTCAGCCGTCGCGACCGAGGCCGAGACCGCGGATGATGTCGCCGATCGGATCGATCTTCGGGGACGGGGCGGCCACCGGGGCCGTCTGGGGGGCCGCGGCGACGACGGCGGGCCGATCGGATTGCGCGGTGCGCTCGAGTGCGGCGTGGCGAAGCCGGGCAGTCCGGCGCGACCCACGCTCCGCCCCCTTCGGCCGATGCGTCGCCACGGCCTTCCGCAGCGGTTCGGCCGGACGTGCCATCTCGGCCGGAAGCGGCGCGGTCGGCATCGCCGTGGAGGGGACCGCGGCGGCGATCCGCGGCGTCGGGACAGCCGCCAGCGCTCCGGTGGTCTCCGGTGCGGACGCGTGGGCCGGGGGATTCACCCAGGCGGCCGGCGCGACCGGTGCCGCAGCCGTCACGACCGGACGTGCAGGGCGTGTCTGCACCTCGTAATTGCCCGGATGCAGAATATGCGCGGCCGCCACCAGCCCGAATACGGCAACGGCAGTGGTACCGAGGGTGGAGCGGTAGTGTTCCATGGCGGAAAAACGTACCGCCAAGCTCCCGGTTCCGCGCCATCGAACCGTGCGTCGGCGCAAACAAAAAAGGCCACTCCCGAAGGAGCGGCCCGAAGTCTAGGGAGGAAACGCCCAAGAAGGGCAGCGGGATCGCGACGCCATCGCCATCCCGCAATGCAAAGATAGGATACCGCAGTGCGGCATGCAACGGATCGGACGCCGGGGAGATATGCATATGCTCCCCTGTCGGGCCGTTCAGTCATGCACCTGAAGCATGTCACGGCGCGGGATCGCGGACGGACCGCGCGACGCGCAGGGCGCCCTGCACGCGGATCTGGCGGTGGCGGGTGGGTGAGAACGGGATCTAGGCCCCCCCGGACCGACCATCCTGGCCGATGAGCCGCTCGATCTCCGCCTCCGCGACGGCGCGTGCCGCGTGCTCGGAGGTGTATGGGCGGAACGACCCCCGGACCAGCTTGCCGCGGTCGCGGATCGCCCAGGTGAAGCGGCCGGGATCATGCCGGCTCGGCCTGACCTCGACCGTGTAGAGATGCCCGCCCGTCGCACCCATGCTGGGAATGTGCGGAAGCGTCCCGCATCGGGACAGGGGGTGCGACCCTGGGCGGCAGCCCCGGTCGCGAGAGCCGTTCTCCCCGCGTTGCTATGGCGCGCTTCGGACCAGGGCCGGCCGTCCGACCCGCCCCCGTCCTCCTGAGGGGCCGGAGCGCGGGCCCCTCAGGCGGAGAGGGGTGGATCGGAACGCCGCAGAGGCCGCATCGTCGGTCCCGTCAACCCGCGGTGGGGAATCACAGAACCCGGTTGCACCCCGTGCGGGAACGGCCCTAGCGCGCCGGCCGCCGCCGGCCCTGGGCCGGTCCGCGCGGTCCGGCGCCGCCCGCCGGTCGGCCCTCGCTCCGGCCCTCGCCCCGAGCCTCGTCCCGAGCCTCGGCCTGCCCCTCGGTCCGGGTCCCGAGCCAGACCACGTGCTTCGGGCCGCTGCCCCGGCCGCTCGCGTGGACGCGCTGCTCGTCGACCGCGAAGCCGGAGCGCTGCAGGCGGCTCTTGAACTTCCGGTCCGGCGCGCCCGACCAGACGCCCAGGATGCCGCCCGGCCGCAGGGCCCAGCGGGCGCGCTTCAGGCCCCAATTGTCGTAGAGCCGGTCGTTCGCCTTGCGCATCAGCCCCTCCGGGCCGTTGTCGACGTCGAGCAGGATCGCGTCGTAGCGCGCCGGGCCGGCCTGGATCAGGCGGTTGACGTCGGCCTCCTGCAGGTCGACCCGCGGATCGTCCAGGCAGCCGGCGAAGACGTGGGCGAGCGGCCCCCGGGCCCAGGCGACCACGGCGGGCACCAGCTCGGCCACCACCACCTGCGCCTCCGGCCCGAGGCCTTCGAGCGCCGCCCGCAGGGTGAAGCCCATGCCGAGGCCGCCGATCAGGATCCGGGCCCGGGGCCGGTCCTGGAGCCGCGCGCAGGTCATCGCCGCGAGCGCCACCTCGGAACCGCTGCGCCGGTTGTTCATGAGCTCGATCGTGTCGGCCATGATGGCGAATTCGTCGCCGCGCCGCATCAGGCGCAGGTCGGTGCCGCCCCCGGGCACGGATCCGGTATCGAGATGAACCCAGGGTATCACGCACACGTCCTCGGCTTGCCGGCGCCCGTCCCGTACGGGCGGCGGAGGGATCGCGGCAGGAGCAAGGCGGCGCCCGGACCCGGCAGTGCGCGTCGCGCACCCCCCTGCCCGGCGACGCACCTTGCCGCGACCGATTCCGGCGGCGTATCAGCACCTATGGCCAAACGCATCAAGTCGAGACCCCAGGAGCGGGGCTCCGTTCTGTTCGATATCGTCTTCACGGACGGTTCACGGGCCTCGAACCGGCGTGTGCCGGCCGAGATCCTCGGCGGCCTGGACGGCGACGAGCCGGCCCGGCAGCTCATTGCCGAGCAGGAGGAAGAGATCGCCCGCAAGGCCGGACGGCCGGGCCGCGCGATCGAGAGCCTGACGCGCTCGCCCGTCGTCAAGCCGAAGCCGGTCGTCTGACCGGAGCGGTCAGGCGCTCTCGGCCAGCCGGCGCAGGACCTCGTCGCGCAGGGCCTCGTTCATCGCCGCGAACCGGGCCTGCAGGCGCGTCCGCAGCCACGGGACCAGGGCGGGAGCGAGCAGGCCTGCGACGGCCACCGCCTGGACGAGGCGGACCCCGTCGGCGGTCTCGAGGATCCGGACCTCGTGCTCGCCGACGAGCAGGGGCGGCATCGTGAGGCCGCCGCGCCAGGCGAGGCGCCGGCCGGGCTCCCAGCCGGTCACCGTCACCTGGCGCGTCCGGTAGGCGCGGCCGTTCAGGGTCCGCTCCAGGCGCCAGCGCGCGCCCTCGCGCAGGCGGCCCGCCGCCTTGCGGATATACGGGTTCCACGCCGGGTAGGAATCCAGATCCGTCAGCACGGACCAGACGAGTCCGGCCCGCGCGGGGATCGCGATCTCCGTGCTGCTGATCCGAACGCCCGTCATGCCTTTCCTCCCGTCGCCCTCCCGCCGCCCTCCCGCCGGCGCCCGTTCGCCCCGGCCGCTCCCGCTCTCCGAGACCGCGCGCCGCCCACCCGGCGGTTCAGACCGCGCCCTCGACCACTTCCAGCGCCCGCAGGATGGCGAACCCGATCCGCTCGGCCTCGGTCTCCGCGTCGGCGGGGAGCAGCGCCACGGTCTCGACCCCCCGCTCGTCCTCCGGACCGACCACGACCCGGATCACGTCGCCCTCGACCGCCGACGGGTCCCGGATCAGGCCGACCCGATGGCCGGCCCCCGTGCCGAAGACGCGCAGGGGCGCCTGGGCGGGATCGGGCTCCGGTTCCGGCGCGGGGGTGCGGGGGACGCCGAAGGCGGGGCGGATGACGTTGTCGTCGGACATGCGGAACCCAGTCTCCGTTCGTACGCGGGTGCCGGTGCGGGCGGGGCTCAGGCCGGCCCGGTCCGGGGGGCGGCGAGACCCGCCGTCGCGAGCACCGCGTCGGCCAGCACCTCCAGGCCGGCCCCGGCCCAGGCCGGCGTGATGCTCTCGGCCTCGTTGTGGCTGATCCCGCCGTGGCAGGGGCAGAACACCAGGGCCGCCGGCACCGCGCGGGCGCAGTAGACGGCGTCGTGGTAGATCGCGGTCGGCATCCGCGTCCAGGCATGGCCCCGCGCCTCCGCCGCCGCCTGGACGCGATCCACCAGAACCGGATCGAACGGGGTCGGGGGCGCCCGCCAGAACTCCGAGACCTGGATCGTGACGCCGCGCCCGGCCGCCAGCGCGTCGGCCCGGGCGCGGATCCGCGTCCCCATCGCCTCCAGCTGCGCGGTGTCGCCGTGGCGGGTGTCGAGGCTGAACCAGACCCGGCCGGGCGTGATGTTGCGGCTCGCCGGCTCCGCCTTCAGCACGCCGACGGTGGCGCGGCCGCGCTCGCCCCCCTCGCCGACCGCCGTCTCGGCGATGTCCTCCAGCGAGGCGATCAGCGCCGCCGCGGCCATCATCGCGTCCCGCCGGCCCGCCATGGGGCTGCCGGCATGGGCCTCCTCGCCCAGCACGGTGATCTCGTACCAGATCTGGGCGAGCGCCCGGTCGACCACCCCGATGGTGAGGCCGGCCTCCTCCAGGCGCTTGCCCTGCTCGATGTGGAGCTCGAAATAGGCGCCGATCTCCCGCAGGGCGGCCGGATCCGCCGTGCCCTGCCAGCCGATGCGCCGCAGCGCGTCGCCGAAGACGTGGCCCGCGAGGTCCCGGGTCGCCAGGATGTCGGCCTCCGGGACGATGCCCATGGCGACGCCGCTGCCGCTCATCGGCGGGGCGAAGCGCGCGCCCTCCTCGTTGCACCAGTTGATCAGCAGGAGCGGCGCCTCGGTCTCGATCCCGGCCTCGTGCAGGGCGCGCATGATCTCGAGCCCGGCCAGCACGCCGAGGGGTCCGTCGAACTTGCCCCCGGTGGGCTGGGTGTCGAGATGGCTGCCGATGGCCACGGGCTTGCGGCTCGGATCGCGCCCGGGGCGGTGGAAGATCATGGTGCCGACCCGGTCCACGGTGAGCGTCAGCCCCGCCGCCTCGCCCCAGCGTTGGAACAGGGCGCGGCCCTCGGCGTCACGGTCGGTCAGGGCCTGCCGGTCGTTGCCGCCGTTGGGAAGCGCGCCGATCCGGGCGAGGTCCATCAGGCTGTCCCAGAGCCGGACCTGCGAGAGCGGGAGGTTGATGCGGTCCACCGTGCGCTCCATGGTGCCTCTGCCGAATGCCGACCGGACGGTGCAGGTTACGGCGCACCGGCAACCCGCACCAGGGTCGGGCGACGCGCGTTCCGGCGGCCCGGCAGCGGCCGTCCCGGAGCCCGGGGCGGAGTGCGGAATTCTCTCCGATCGCGCGGTCTACCCATCATTTGTGATCGAACTTTCTCTGCCGCAGCGATGTGGATCCGGTCTTTGTGCCGTGATGGGACGACCGAGACCTGTCGAGGAACGCCGAGATTCACCCTGCGCCGCATCGATGTCTTCCTCGGCCGCAATGCGACCCAAAACTCGGCGGCCGCGACGCCGCGTATGAAGCTGTCGACCGGGACGATACTGGACATCCGGCTTGCCGCGCGCATGTGGCGCGGATCAATCTGTCCATCATCGTACAATCATCGATACTAGCCAGTTCGGAGAGGATTCCATGATGCTGGCTTCTACGGCAGCCTCTGCCCTGCAAGCCGCCGGACTGATCGGACTCTGGGATACGGACGTCCGGGCCGGCCGGTCGGTGCTCGACACGGGCGCGGCGTCTCTTCTGGCGGGGGACCCGCGGCTCGCCGGGACGCCGCTGCCGCTGGACGCCGCCCTCGGCCGCATCCACCCGGCGGACCGGGACTGGGTGTTCGGCCGGATCCACCATGTCCGTCGGACCGGGGGCCCGGTTTCGCTGGAGTTCCGCATCCTGACCGGGGCGGGCGAGACCCGCTGGATCCTCAACCGCGGCTGCCTGACGCCCGACGCGGACGGCGCGCTGCGGGGGCGCGGCGCCTATATCGACGTGACGGATCTCCATCCGCCGTCGGTGCGGGACGCGGAGGGCAGCGGCGCCGCGCAGGGGGCCGACCTGAACGTCGCGGCCGACCACGGCATCGCGGTCCACGCGGCGCTGGAGCGCCACGGGGACCCTTATCTGAAGACGGTCTCGGAGATGCTGCTCCTCGGGATCGGCCGTGCGCTGGCGCGGCGCGAGCCCTGAGGAATCCGCAGGCTCAGGTGCGCCAGGGATGGGCCGGCAGTTCGGTCTGGCCGATGGCCTTGGCGCCGGCTTCCGCGACGGTGTGGTCGTTCTCCACCGTCGAGCCGCTGACCCCGATGGCGCCCGACATCACGCCGTCGGCGTCGACGATCGGGATCCCGCCCGGGAAGGTGATCAGCCCGTCGTTGGAGTGCTCGATCCCGTAAAGCGGACCACCCGGCTGGGACAGCTGGCCGATCTGGCCGGTCATCATGCCGAAGAACACCGACGTCTTGGCCTTCTTCTGGGCGATGTCGATGGACCCGACCCAGGCATCGTCCATGCGGTGGAACGCCTTGAGGTTGCCGCCGGAATCCACCACGGCGATGCACATCTGGGTGCCGAGCTCGACGGCCTTCGCCCGCGCGGCCGCGATCGCCGTCTCGGCCTGCTCGATCGTCACGTGCATGGGACACTCCCGTTCGCGTTGTCTGCGCGACAGGCTGTGACGGTTTGAAGCGCCCGGCGCAAGATCGACCGCAGATCGGCGGCGCGCTCAGCCGGCGCGCTCCCGGGCGGCGCGGATGCGCTCCAGGAGGTCGGCCGCCAACGCCGCGCACCCGGCGGAATCCGGGCAGGGCCGCTTCCACACCACCCGTCCCTCGCGCAGGATGACGTCCGCCTCGGCGGCCATCGCGGGCAGCGGCCGGTCCGGCCGCAGATCGGCCGCGACGCCCTGCGGGCCGCCCCGGAGCCGGGCGACGCCCAGCGCGCAGCAGGATGCGCGCAGCCGCGCGAGGTCGAACAGGGCGAGCACCGGCGCGGGGGCCGCGCCGAACCGGTCCTCGACCTCGCCGGCCAACGCTTCGATCGCCTCGGGATCCTGCAGGCGCAGGAGGCGCGTGTAGAGGCTGAGGCGGATCTCGGGCTCGGGGACGTAATCCTCGGGAATGCGGCTCGGCAGACCGAGTTCGATCTCGGGGCTCCAATCCTCGGCGCGCTCGCCCTTGGCGGCGGTGAGCGCCAGCTGCAGCAGGTGCTGGTAGAGCCCGAGCCCGACGAGCTTGGCGTGACCCGCCTGATCCTCGCCGACGAGGTCGCCGGCGCCGCGCAGATCGAGGTCCCGGGCGCTGACCGCGAAGCCGGCGCCGAGGCGGTCCAGGGCCTCCAGGGCCCGCAGGCGCTGGAGCGCCGCCGCCGGGGGCGGCGCTGCCGGGTCGCTCAGCAGATGGACGGTGCCGCGCCGCTGGCCGCGGCCGACGCGGCCCCGGAGCTGGTGGAGCTGCGCCAGCCCGAACCGGGCGGCCTCCCAGACCAGCATGGTGTTGGCCCGGGGCACGTCGAGACCGCTCTCCACGATGGCGGTGGCGAGCAGGACGTCGCCGTCGCCATCCGCGAAGCGGACCATGACCTCGTCCATGGCGGAGGGCTTGAGATCCCCGTGCGCCACCAGGATGTCGAGGCCCGGCACGAGGGCGCGCAGCCGCTCGGCCATGGGGCCGATATCCTCGATCCGCGGGCAGACCACGAAGCTCTGGCCGCCCCGGCGGTGCTCGCGGATCAGTGCCTCGCGGACCGCCTCGGCGTCGAAGGGCGCCACCACGGTCCGGACCGGCTGGCGCAACGCCGGCGGCGTGGCCAGCACGCTGAGGCTCTGGAGGCCGACGAGCGCCGCCTGGAGCGTGCGCGGGATCGGGGTCGCGGTGAGCGTCAGGACGTGGCCGCCATCCGCGAGGCGGCGCAGGTCGGCCTTCATCTTCGCGCCGAAGCGCTGCTCCTCGTCGATCACGGTCAGGCCGAGATCCGCGAAGGACACCCCGCTGCCGGCGAGCGCGTGGGTGCCGACCACGAGCCGGATCGTGCCGTCGGCGAGCCCCGCCTTGACGCGCTTGGCCTCGGCCGGCGCCACGAGGCGCGAGAGCTGCGCCACCTCCACGCCGAACCGCCCGAAGCGGCGGCGCAGGGTCTCGGCATGCTGGCGGGCCAGCACGGTGGTCGGGGCGATCAGCGCCGCCTGCCGGCCGGAGAAGATCGCGGCCGCGAGCGCCCGGAGCGCCACCTCGGTCTTGCCGAAGCCGACATCGCCGCAGACCAGCCGGTCCATCGGCCGGCCGGAGGCGAGGTCGGCCATCAGCGCATCGACCGCCGCCGCCTGATCGGGCGTCGGCGCGAAGCCGAAGCCCGCGGCGAACCGCTCCATGTCCCGGGCCGGGGGCGACAGGACCGGCGCCTCCGTCTCCCGGCGGGCGCGGGCGGCCTCCAGCATCAGGCGGGCGGTTCGCGCCATGGTGGCCTCGGCCTCCAGGCGGCGCCGGGGCCACGTGCCGCCGTCGAGCTTGTCGAGGGTGACGGCGTCGGGCTCCGGACCGTAGCGCCAGATCCGGTCGGCCTGCGTGACCGGCACCATCAGGATCGCGTCGCCGGAAAAGCGCAGGCGCAGGGCCTCGGAGGGCTCCTCGCCCCGGGTCGTCACCGCCTCCAGCCCCTCGAACACGCACAGGCCGTGATCCCGGTCGACGGCCACGTCGCCGGGGCGCAGGTCGACCTCGCCCATGGGCAGGATCGCCCGGGCGCCCCCCGTGACGGCGGCCTCCGGGCCGAACAGGTCGGCGGCGGCGATCACGGTCGCGCCCTGCTCGGGCACCCGGAAGCCGGCCGCCAGCGGCGCCTCCAGGGCGAGGACGTCGCCGGGTGCCGCCTCGGCGACGTCGGCCCAGGCGTCGATCAGCCGGATCGGGCGCTCGGCGATCTTGCCCGCCTGGCGCACGAGGCGCCGGAGCGGCCGGACCGAGCCGGCGAGCACGACGACGTCGCCGGCCTTCAGCCGCTCGCGCAGGACCTTGGCGAAGGCCGTTCCCGGCCGGCGCTCGCCGGCGAAGGTCGGCATGGCCCGGGGCTCCCCGGCCGCCTCGGTGACGGCAAGCCGGCCGTGCGCCGCCACGATGGCGCGCCACGCCTCCGGCGTCAGATAGAGGGCGGCGCCGGGCTGCCCCTGCGCGTCGCGGGCGGTCAGCCGGCCCCGCGCCTCGTCCATCTGCTCGAAGAAGGCGTCGACCCGGGCCTGCGTGCCGTCCTCGACCGCGAGGCGCGCGCCGGGCACGTAGTCCAAGAGGGTGACGAGGCGGGGGTAATAGCGGTCCAGGCGATGCTCCTGGCCGGTGAAGGGCTCGAAGCTCTGGCCGGATCCGGGCTCCAGGATGATCTCGGTGGCGGGATCGATGACGAGTTCGTCCGCCTCGGCCACCGAGCGCTGCGAGATCGGGTCGTAGGAGCGGATCGCCGTGACGCGCCCCTCCGCGTGCTCGATCCGGCAGGGCCGCGGCGCGGCGGCGGGGAACACCTCGACGGTGCGGCCGCGGACGGCGATCTCGCCGGGCTCGTCGACCCGTTCGTCGAGGATGTAGCCGAGGCGCTTCAGGTCGGCGGTCGCGGCGGCGACGTCGAGGGGGTCGCCGACCCGCAGGGTCACGCGGGCCGAGGCCCAGGTCTCCGGCGGCGGCACGCGCTGCACGAGGGCGGGGGCGGTCGTCAGCACGAAATCCGGCAGCGCCTCCCGGTCGGTCAGCCAGCGCAGCACCGCGGCCCGGGCGCCCATCATGGCCCGCGACGGCGAGGCGTGGTCGAAGGGCAGGCAGTCCCATTCGGGATAGATCGCGACCTGCGCGTCGGGATCCAGCGCCCGGAGGGTCGCGGCGAGGTCCTCGAGGCGGCGGGCATCCCGGGCGACATGCACCACCGGACCGGGGCCCTCGGCATAGGCCAGGAGCGCCACCGCCAGGGCGCCGGTGGGCATCAGCGGCGCGTCCTCCAAGCCCTGATGGGCGCCCGCCTTCGTCCTGCGCTTGGCCATGCCTGATCCGAACCCGTCCCTCTTGAGCCGGCAACGCCGCACCGCCCCCGCGGGCTCCCGGCCGCGGCGATCCGATCCACAGCCGTGACCGCGCGGCCTCCGGTGCGGTCCGCGCCGGCACAGATCACGAAGACACCGCAGCGGGCGCCCGGACGGGATCGTCGGCCCGGACAAGACTTGGCCGGCGCCTGTGAAACCATGTTGTCGCCGACGATCCGATGCGAATGTCGACTAATGGACTGTCGCGGAATGCTTGGGCTGGTCGCGCCGCCGGGCCCGTGAGGCAGAGTTTCATTAGGGAGGCGCGGGCGCTTACGCTATGACGGTCCCGTGTCGCAGACCGAGACAATATCCCGCCCGTCGGGTTTCGAGCCCGAGCATCCCCAGCGGCTCGCCGCCTTGCGCGCCTACGCCATCCTCGACACGCCGCCGGAGCGCGCGTTCGACGAGATCGCCGAGATGGCCGCCCAGGCCTGCGGCACGCCGATGGCCCACATCAATTTCGTCGATGCCGACCGGCAGTGGATCAAGGCCGCGTTCGGCCACCCCGCGCGGGCGATGCCGCTCGATTTCGGCTTCTGCACCGAGGCCATGCGCGAGGACGGCGTCCTCGTGCTGCCCGATCTGGCCGCGCTGCCGGACCGCGCCGCCAATCCGCTCGTGGCCGGCGAGCCGCACCTGCGCTTCTACGCCGGCGTGCCCCTGGTGACGCCGGACGGCTGGGCCATCGGGACGCTCTGCGTCCTCGACCGCGTCCCGCGCACCCTGACCGACCAGCAGATCTTCATCCTCAAGGCGCTCGCCCGGACGGTGATGACGCAGCTGGATACCCGGAATGCCGAGGCCGCCCTGCGCCGGAACGAGGAGCGCTACCGCTCGCTGTTCACCTTCATCGATGCCGGCTTCTGCCTGGTCGAGCTGACGTTCGAAGACGGCCGGGCGGTCGATTACCGCTTCCTGGAGGCCAATCCCGCCTTCGAGCGGCAGACCGGCCTGACGGACGTGGTGGGGCGGTGGATGCGGGACATCGCCCCCGATCACGAGCAATGCTGGTTCGACCTCTACGGCCGCGTCGCCCTGACCGGCGAGCCGGTCCGCGTCGAGCAGGCCGCCAAGGCCCTCGACCGCTGGTACGACGTGCACGCCTACCGGGTCGACGGGCCGGGCCGGAACCGCGTCGCGATCCTGTTCAACGACATCACCGAGCGCCGCCGGAGCGAGATCGCACTCCGCGCCCGGGAGGCGGAACTCCGGCTGGTCGCGGATGCGATGCCGGTCCTGATCGCCTTCATCGACCGCACCCTCACTTATCGGTTCGCCAACGCCGCCTACGAGTCCTGGACCGGCTGCAGGCCCTCCGAGGTCGTCGGGCAGACCGTGCGGATGCTCATCGGTCCCGAGGCCTTCGCGATGCGGCAGGCCGCCTTCGAGCGGGTGCTGGCCGGGCAGGAGATCCGCCGGGAATGGACCTGGACGCTCCCGAACGGCGAGACCCGCGTCGCCGACACCCGCTACCTGCCGCGCCGGGGAGCGGACGGAGGGGTCGACGGATTCTACGTCTTCGCCCACGACGTCTCGGAGCGGAAGCGGATCGAGGCGCTGCTCCAGTCCCGGGCGGAGCGCCTCGAAGCGCAGGTCGCCGCCCAGACCCGCGACCGCGACCGGGTCTGGACGCTGTCGCCGGTGCTGAAGCTCGTCGCGGACCGGGACGGGCGGGTCCAGTCGGCGAACCCGTCCTGGAGCCGGGCGCTCGGCTGGTCGGAGGCCGAGACCCTGGGCCGGGCCGCCCTCGACTTCGTGGCCGCCCCGGAGCGGGCGGCCGCGCAGGCGGCGCTGCGGCCGCTCTGCGACGAGAGCCGGGTCGAGGATGTCGAACTCTCCTGTCTGACCCGCGCCGGCGACCGGCGCCGGGTGCTCTGGACCGTCGTGCCGGAGGACGGGCTGTTCTACGGCTTCGGGCGCGACATCACTGAGCAGCGGCAGGCCGAGGAGGCCCTGCGGCAATCGCAGAAGCTGGAGGCCATCGGCCAGCTCACCGGCGGGGTGGCCCACGACTTCAACAACCTCCTGACCATCATCCGGTCCTCCATGGAATTCCTGCGCCGGCCCGACCTCGCCGAGGAGCGCCGCCGCCGCTACGTCGACGCGGTCTCCGACACCGTGGACCGCGCGGCCAAGCTCACCGGCCAGCTCCTCGCCTTCGCCCGGCGCCAGGCGCTGAAGCCCCAGGTCTTCGACATCGGCGCGCGCCTGCGCAGCATCGCCGACATGCTCGACTCGGTCACCGGCGCGCGCATCCGCGTCATCATCGAGCTGCCGGAGACGCCCCGCTTCGTGCGCGCCGACGAGAGCCAGTTCGAGACCGCGCTGATCAACATGGCGGTCAACGCCCGCGACGCCATGCGTGGGGAAGGCAGCCTGACCCTGCGCCTGGAGGGCGAGTGCCCGATGCCGCCGATCCGCGGGCATGCCGGCGCGCCGGGACCGTTCGTGGCCGTGCGGGTTTCCGATACCGGCGGCGGCATCCCGGACGCCGATCTGGGGCGGATCTTCGAGCCGTTCTTCACCACCAAGGAGATCGGCAAGGGCACCGGGCTCGGCCTCAGCCAAGTCATCGGCTTCGCCAAGCAGTCGGGCGGCGACATCGACGTGGCGAGCGCGCTCGGGCGCGGCACGACCTTCTCGCTCTACCTGCCCCAGGTCGAGGCGCCCGCAGAGGTCGCCGAGGCCGACCGCGACCGCCGCCGGGCGGCGGAACCGCGGCGGGGCCTGTGCATCCTCGTCGTGGAGGACAATCTCGGGGTCGGCCGGTTCTGCACCCAGATCCTGGAGGATCTGGGCCATGCCCCGGTCTGGACGAAATCCGCCGAGGAGGCGCTGGGCGAACTCGGGCGGACGCCCGACCGCTTCGACGTGGTCTTCTCCGACGTGGTCATGCCGGGGATGGGCGGCTTCGCCCTCGCCCGGCAGCTCCAGGCCGACCGTCCCGACCTGCCGGTGGTGCTGACCTCGGGCTACAGCCACATCCTGGCCACGGACGACGCCCACGGCTTCACCCTCGTGCGCAAGCCCTACTCCGCCGAGCAGCTCGCCCAGGTCCTCTACGAGACGGCGAAGCGCGGCGGGCAGCCGGCCGCCCCGGCGCCGCAGCCGGGCGGCGCTGACGGGGCGCGCGATCCTTAACCGCCTTCGCCCGAATTCGTCCGCGTTCTAACCTAAGCATTTTGGGCCACACCGGACTGGATGTATTGTATTCGCCTCGACAATCGGGGCGCGATACCGCCATGCCGCTGACCGGACGCTTCTGGTTCCGCCGGACCTGGACCGGCAAGCTGATCCTGCTCGTCGAGGAGGAGCGCGGGCGCTGGTTCCGTCGCCACCTCGGCCGCAAGCTGCGCTGGCGCGATGCGCGGCTCCTCGACCTCGCCGAAGCGCCCCTGCGGAACCTGATGACGCTGGAGCGGACCTACCGCGCCGAGTTTGGACCCGGAGACCTGCGCCGGCCGGTCGGAATCGCTCCGGTGACGGGCGCATTGCCGTTGCGACGCGGCGTTCCGGATCCAGGAACAAGACCACCTGTGTCGAGTTGATGCCGGGCCAGACGGTGCCGACCGCATTGTCCGGCCGCCCCGCTCGGGCGTTTCCTCCCTAGACTTTCGGACCGTTCTCTTGAGGGCGGTCTTTTTTTATTGTCGGTCCCCTTCCCCAGCCCGGCCCGGGGCGAAGAGTTCTCAAGTTTCTCTTAGAAGATCATCCGGACCGCCGCCCGGGTCGCCGTCCGGCCCCGCCTCCAGGGCCAGAACCGCGAAGGTCGCGAGCCAGTGCTCGCCCATGTAGTCGCCGGTGACGTGCGGGAGCCCCGCCGCGAGGTGATCCTCCGCGGCCGCGCCCAGGAGCGGCCGGCGGGGATCGTCCGCACCGAGGGCCGCGGCCAGCGCGCGGAAGCACCATGCGCGGCTGAGGTTCAGCCCGTCGAGATGGGCGATCTTGCCGTCCGAGCGGTCGGTCACGCGGGCCGGGCGGAACAGGGTCGCGGGCCGGGACGCCGGGAGATCGGGCAGGAACCGGTCGAACCAGGGCGCGAAACGCGCGGGGGGCAGCAGCCGGCGCATGCATTCGGCCTCGATCAGCGCGGAGGACAGGAAGTCGTCGCCGCCGGGCTCGCCCCAGGCCGGGCAGTCCGTGTCCGCCCCGTACCAGCGCTCGGCGGTGTCGCGCAGCAGGGCGGTCAGCCCGGCATCCCCCGCGCCCTCCGCGTAATCGGCCGCCAGGCGCAGCGCGAAGGCGGTGTTGAAATGGGTCCCGACCCGTACCGGATAGACGGCGACCGGCAGGAAGTCCCGGAACCGCTGCGCGATCATCCCGGCCAGCGGCGCCAGGGCCTCGGACCAGCGGCGCTCGGGGAGCGCGGAGAGTTCGTCGGCGAGCTTCAGGAGCCAGCCCCAGCCGTAGGGCCGCTCGAAGCCCCGGGCGGTCGGGGCGGCGAAGTAGGCGCATTCCCCCGCCACCGTCTCGGGGGTCAGCTGCGCGTCGAGCCGGGCGCGGATCGCCGGGGCCTGGGGGCCGTCCGGGTACAGGCGCAGCACGCGCGCCAGCAGCCAGGTGCCGTGGACGCAGGAATGCCAGTCGTAGCTGCCGTGGAAGGCCGGGTGCAGGGCCGCGGGGGTGCGGGCATCCGCTGGACCGGCCAGGACGTGCCCGGGCTTGTTCGGATATTCGCGGGCGACGTGGCCCAGGGCGACCGCGGCGAAGCGCGCGGCGATGTCGGGGGTGAGCGCGGTCGTCATCGCGGGCATGGCGTCATCGCGGGCCTCCGGGGCGGCGGAGCGGCCGGCATAGCGGGTTTTCCGGTGCGGCGTCAGCGTCTCCGGATCCTTTGCCGGCAGGCCCCCGGATCGGCTATTCCGGGACGGCCAAGCCGACGCGCCGCGTCGGCTCGATCGGGGAGCCCTCATGCGCCGCGCGCCGTTCGCCGCCCTCCTCGTGGCGCTCTCCGCGATGGCCGCGGTCCCGGCCGCGGCCGCCCCCGATCCGAGCCGCGACGTCCTGTGGGCGGCGCTGAAGACCTGCGTGCTCGCCAAGCGGCTCGCCAACCGGACCTTCCCGTGCCTCTCGGTCGACCTGGGCGACGCGGATCGTCCGGGCTCGGCGGTGCTGCGCGCCCCCGGCGAGCCGACCCACAGCGTCGTCATGCCCACCGACACCGTGGCGGGCCTGGAGGCACCGGTCCTGCGCGGGCCGCGGGGCGCCGCCTACTGGCGGGCGGCCCTGGCGGCGCGGCCGCTCGTGTCGGACGTGCTGAAAGGGAAGCTGTCCCCCGCGGAGGTCGGGCTGGCGGTCAACTCGGCCTGGGGCCGCAGCCAGGACCAGCTGCACATCCATCTCGACTGCCTGAAGCCGAGCGTGCTCAAGGCGGTCCGGGCGCACGGCCGGCAGGTGCGCCACACCTGGAGCCGCTTCCCGGTGCCACTGGCCGGCGACCGCTACTACGCCCTGCGCGTGCTGGAGGCGGAGGCCGCGCAGTTCAACCCGTTCGCGGCCCTGCACACCCTGCCGGGCGCCCGGCCGGACCTGCACCGGACGAGCTTCGCGGCGCTCGCCACGCCCCCGGGCGATCCCGAGTCGGGCTACATCCTGCTGGCCTACCGGGCGCCGAGTGCCAGCGCCGAGGACGTCATGGACCACAGCTGTCGGCTCGCGGCTGACCGGAGCGGCGCCTGAGCGGTCGCGGGCCGAGGGTCACGGCGATCGCGGCGGCGGCAGCGCGTCGAGCAGCTGGCGCAGGAATGCCCGCACCGCCTTCGGCAGCCGCCGGTCGCGCATCGCCTGGATCTTCACGCCCCGGGCGAGGCTCGTCCGGGACTGGATCGGCAGGCTGACAAGCTCGTTGAGCCGCAGGGGCGTCTGCACCGACAGCGCCGACATCAGGGCGATGCCGCGGGAGCGCCGCACGAAGGGCAGCAGCGCCGAGAGATTGTTGGAGGTCAGCACCGGCTCCACCGCGATGCCCTCGTGCGCGCAGGCGGCGTCGAAGACCTGCCGCAGGGTCGTGTCCCGGGTCGGCAGGGCGACGGGATAGTCCAGCAGGTCGGCGAGGCGCAGGGCGGGCGCCCGCGCGAGGGGATGGTCGGGCGCGGCCAGCGCCAGCATATCGACCTGCCCGTCGTAGAGCACCTCGACCTGCGCGGTGGGTGTCAGCGCGAAGGTGATCCCGAGATCGGCATCCCCCACTGCCACCGTCTGGGTGACCTGGGCCGGGGGCTGGACCGTGACCTCGAAGCGGATGCCGGGATGGGCCGCGTGGAAGGCCGCGATCGCGTTCGGCACGATGTCGAGGGAGAAGCCCTCGGAGCAGGCGACCCGGATCAGCCCGCGGGCGAGCCCTTCCAGCTCCCGGATCTCGGTGACCACCTGCTCGGAGCGGATCAGCACCTGATGGGCGTGCTGCGCCAGCAGCTCCCCGGCCGGGCTCGGCACCATGCCGCGCGGGCGCCGCTCGAACAGCACGCAGTCGAGCTCGGCTTCGAGGTTGGCGATCTGCCGGCTGATCGCCGAGGCCGCCACGTTGAGCTGGGCCGAGGCCGCAGCAATCGAGCCGGTGCGGGCCACGGCCAGGAAGTAGCGCAGGCCCGTCGTCTGCATTATCGTGCTCGATACGCTGTATGCTGCCATGCACATTGCCAATACGGCAACGCAGCACTCGCCAAATTCTACTTGTTGCGATCCCAGATGCACAACACCATGGCAGGGTGAAAAACGCGGCAGCCGCGGATCGATCCGCCGGACCTGCCCGCCGCGCCGTCGGAGACCGCATGCCGCTACGGATTCTCACCCGGGCCGCGACCCTCGCCGCCTCGTTCGCGACCCTGATCGCCGCGCATCCGGCACTGGCCGGGAAGGCCGACGACACGCTGGTCTACGCCTCGGACAGCGAGCCGGAGAATGTCAGCCCGTATCACAACAGCGCCCGCGAGGGCGTGATCCTGGCCCGGAACTGCTGGGACACCCTGCTGTACCGCGACCAGAAGGACGGCACCTACAAGCCGATGCTGGCGACCGCCTGGACCTGGGCGGACGACACGACCCTCGACCTCACGATCCGCGAGGGCGTGGTCTTCCACAACGGTGACCCGCTCGGGCCGGAGGACGTGGCCTTCACGTTCAACTACGTGCTGACGCCCGAGGCGCGCACGGTCACCCGCCAGAACGTCGACTGGATGAAGTCGGTGGAGGTCACGGGCCCGCATACGGTCCGCATCCACCTCAAGGCGCCGTTCCCGGCAGCGCTGGAATACCTCGCCGGCCCGACCCCGATCTTCCCGGCCAATTACTTCAAGAAGGTCGGGCTCGACGGCTTCGCCAAGGCGCCGATCGGCAGCGGTCCGTACCGGATCACCAAGGTCGACAGCGGCCGCGGCGTCTCCATGGAGCGGTTCGACAAGTACTGGGCCGGCAGTCCGCTGGGTAAGCCGAAGATCGGCAAGCTGCAGTTCCGCGTCATCCCGGACGGCGAGAGCCGGATGGCCGAGCTGATGACCGGCGGCGTCGACTGGATCTGGCGGGTGCCGAGCGACCAGGCCGAGCAGCTGCGCGCCGCGCCCAACATCACGGTCCTCAACTCCGAGACGATGCGGGTCGGCTTCCTGCAATTCGACACGCTGGGCCGCGCCAAGGAGAACTCGCCGCTCAAGGACGTGCGCGTCCGGCAGGCGATTTCCTACGCCATCGACCGCAAGGCGATGGTCGACAACCTCGTGCGCGGCGCCTCGCGGGTGATGAACGCGCTGTGCTTCGTCGACCAGTTCGGCTGCACCGACCAGGGCGTGCCGCGCTACGCCTACGACCCCGCCAAGGCCAAGGCGCTGCTCAAGGACGCCGGCTACCCGAACGGGTTCGAGATCGACCTCGGCGCCTATCGCGAGCGCGACTACGCCGAGGCGGTGATCGGCTATCTCGGCGCCGTCGGCATCAAGGCGCGGCTCAACTACCTGCGCTACGCGGCGTTCCGGGATGCGCTGCGGGCCGGAAAGACCTCGATCGGCTACCAGACCTGGGGGTCGTTCTCGGTCAACGACGTCTCGGCCTTCGACGGGGTGTATTTCCGCGGCGGCGAGGAGGATCTGACCAAGGATCCGCAGGTGATCGCCGATCTCCAGAAGGGCGACGGCTCCACCGATCCGGAGACCCGCAAGGCCGCCTACGCCAAGGCGCTGCAGCGGATCGCCGGAGAGGCCTATGCCCTGCCGATGTTCTCCTACTCCACCAACTACGCCTTCACGTCGGACCTGAACTTCACCGCCCAGCCCGACGAAGTGCCGCGCTTCTACGCGGCGTCGTGGAAGTGAGGATGGTGGTCGTGGCGCGACCGGCTCCCTCTCCCGTGCGGGAGAGGGTTGGGGTGAGGGATCAGGTCTTCCCGGAGAGATCGCACCCCTCACCCTGTCCCTCTCCCGCACGGGAGAGGGGACCCGCGATCCGCCCCGGTTCCGACGGCGGGAGCCGATCCGGTCCGTATCGGCGAAAGGGAGCCTGAGCCCATGCTGGCCTTCACGTTCCGGCGCGTGCTGGTCGCCCTGGCGGTGGCCTTCACGGTCTCGGTGGCGAGCTTCCTGCTCCTCCACCTCTCGGGCGACCTCGCGACCGCCATCGCCGGCCCGGAGGCCACCGGGCCGCAGATCGCCCAGATCCGCCAGGATTACGGACTGGACCAGCCGCTGCTGACCCAGTTCCTCACCTGGGGCTGGCGGGCTTTGCACCTCGACTTCGGCAACTCCTTCTATTTCCGCGAGAGCGTGATCGACCTGCTGGCCGCCCGCCTGCCGATCACCCTCTATCTCGGCATCATTGCGCTCGGCGTGGCCCTGTTCGTGGCGATCCCGCTGGGCGTCGTCGCCGCCGTGAAGCGGGACACCTGGATCGACCGGACGGCGCTCGCCGTCTCGGTGCTCGGCCAGGCGATGCCGAGCTTCTGGTTCGGCCTGACGCTGATCCTGATCTTCTCCGTCAACCTCCGCTGGCTGCCGGTCTCGGGCAACGCCACGTGGAAGAACTTCGTCCTGCCGGCAATCGCGCTCGGCTACTACGCGATGCCCGCCGTGATGCGCCTCACCCGCAACGGCATGCTGGAGGTGCTGGCCTCCGACTACGTCCGCACCGCCCGCGCCAAGGGGCTGCCGCCCAGAAAAATCCTGGTGCGGCACGCGCTGCGCAACGCCGTGATCCCGGTGATCGCCCTGTCGGCGGTGCAGTTCGGCTTCATGCTCGGCGGCTCGATCGTGATCGAGGCGGTGTTCTCGCTCCAGGGGCTCGGGCAGCTCGCCTGGGAGTCGATCGCCCGCAACGACTTCCCGGTCGTCCAGGCGATCGTGCTGGTTCTGGCCATGATCTACATCGGCCTGACGCTCGCCGCCGACCTCCTGAACGCCTTCCTCGATCCGCGCCTGCGCCAGGCCTGAGGACGGAGATCGCCATGAGCCTCCCCCCCGACACGGCGGCGCTCGCCGCTCCCGCCCTGCCCCCGGACGCGCCGGTCGCGCTGGCGGCGGTGCCCTCCCCCACCCGCCTGATCCTGCGGCGGGGCCTGCGCCACACCGGCTTCCTGATCGGGGCCGGAATCCTCGGGCTGATCGTGCTGGCGGCGCTCGCCGCCCCGCTCATCGCGCCGCACGACCCCTACGCGCAGGACGTGTCCCGCCGCCTGATCCCGCCGGTCTGGCAGGCCAAGGGCTCCTGGGAGCACGTGCTCGGCACCGACAAGCTCGGCCGCGACTACCTGAGCCGCCTGCTCTACGGCGGCCAGATCTCCCTCCTGATCGGGATCTCGGCGGCGCTGATCTCGGGGCTGATCGGCACGGTGCTCGGCCTGTGCGCCGGCTATTTCGGCGGCTGGGTCGACTCCGTGGTCAGCTACGTGGTGACCACGCGGCTCGCCATGCCGGTGGTGCTGGTGGCGCTCGCCATGGCGGCCCTGGTCGGCGGCTCCCTGAAGGTGGTGGTGCTGGTACTGGGCTTCCTGCTCTGGGACCGCTTCGCCGTCGTGACGCGGGCCGCGACCCAGCAGATCCGCAACCAGGATTTCGTCTCGGCCGCCCGCGCCGCGGGGCTGACCGACCTGCGGATCCTCCGCCAGGAGATCCTGCCCAACATCATGAACGCCCTGATCGTCGTGGCGACCCTGGAGATGGCCCACGCGATCCTGCTGGAGGCCGCCCTGTCGTTCCTCGGCCTCGGCGTCCAGCCGCCCCTGCCCTCCTGGGGCCTGATGATCGCCGAGGGCAAGCAGTACATGTTCTTCCAGCCCTGGGTGATCACCATCCCGGGCGTGGCGCTCCTCCTCCTCGTGCTGGCGATCAACCTCCTGGGCGACGGCCTGCGCGACATCACCGCCCCCGAGGCGCGCAACTGACGGCTTCGCCGGGCCAGGGCCCGTCGACAGGTTACCAAAATGTTTCACGGGAAACACACCATGACGCGAGACGCCGCCATCGCGCGCGCCACGGAGGCTTTCGATTCGGGCGCGTTCCTCGCCCTCCTGCGGGAGGCGGTGGCGATGCCCACCGAGAGCCAGGCCCCCGGCCAGGAGGCGGCGCTCCGCGCCTATCTCGACGCCTTCATCGTGCCGCTCGTCGCCCGGCTCGGCTTCGAGACGCCGAAGATCTTTCCGAACCCGGACGGGGTGCACGGACCGTTCCTGATCGCCGAGCGGCGCGAGGGCGCGGAGCTGCCGACCGTGCTGATCTACGGCCACGGCGACACGGTGCGGGGCTATCCCGAGCAGTGGCGCGCGGGCCTCGGCCCCTGGGAGATCGTGGTCGAGGGTGACCGCTGGTACGGGCGCGGCACCGCCGACAACAAGGGCCAGCACGTCCTCAACCTCGCCGCCCTGGAGCAGGTGATCGCGGCCCGCGAGGGCCATCTCGGCTTCAACGTGAAGCTCTTGATCGAGATGGGCGAGGAATCCGGCTCCCCGGGCCTGCGGCCGTTCTGCCGGGAACAGGCCGATTCCCTCCGCTCGGACGTGCTGATCGCCTCGGACGGGCCGCGCCTCAACGGCGAGCGCCCGACCCTCTTCCTGGGCTCCCGCGGCGCCTACAATTTCGAGCTGAGCCTCAACCTGCGCGAGGGCCCGCACCATTCCGGCAACTGGGGCGGCCTGCTGCGCAACCCCGGCACGGTGCTGGCCTCGGCGATCGCCTCGATGGTCGACGCGCGGGGCAGCATCCTGGTGGACGCCCTGCGGCCGCCGCCGATCCCCGAGGGCGTGCGCGCGGCGCTCGCCGACATCCGCGTCGGCGAGGACCCGACCGCGCCCACGATCGATGCCGACTGGGGCGAACCGGGCCTGAGTCCGGCCGAGCGGGTCTTCGCCTGGAACACCCTGGAGGTGCTGGCCTTCAAGACCGGCGATCCGGACGGCCCGCTCAACGCCGTCCCGCCCCACGCCAAGGCGACCCTGCAGCTGCGCTTCGTGGTCGGCACCGATTGGCAGAACCTGATCCCGAACGTCCGCGCCCATCTCGATGCCCACGGCTTCCGGATGATCGAGGTCCGTCCGGCCCGCGCCGCGGAGGTTTTTCAGGCGACACGTCTCCCCGTGGAGGACCCCTGGGTCGAGTGGGCGCTCCAGTCGATCGAGGCGAGCTCGGGCAAAAAACCGGCGCTGCTGCCCAATCTCGGCGGCTCGTTGCCGAACGACGCCTTCTCGGAGATTTTGGGCCTGCCGACCCTCTGGGTGCCGCATTCCTACCCGGCCTGCCGCCAGCACGGGCCCGACGAGCACATGCTCGCCTCCAGCACCCGCGAGGGCCTGGCGATCATGGCCGGCCTGTTCTGGGATCTGGGCGAGGCCGGACCCGACATCCTCCGTCGCCGCAAAGCGAGGGCCTGAACCATGAGCGCGCCGGTCGTCCGCATCCGCGATCTGACGATCGCGCTCCCCAAGGGCGCCGACCGCCCGCACGCGGTCGAGAGCTTGAACCTCGACCTCGAGGCCGGAAAGATCCTGTGCGTGGTCGGGGAATCGGGCTCGGGCAAGTCGATGAGCGCCTACGCGCTGACCGGCCTCCTGCCCCGGGCCCTGAAGCCGACGGCCGGCACGATCCTGTTCGAGGGCCGGGACCTCCTGACCCTCGACGAGCCAGCGTGGCGCGGTTTGCGCGGCCGGCGCATCGCCATGGTGTTCCAGGAGCCGATGACGGCGCTGAACCCGGTGATGCGGGTCGGCGACCAGATCGCCGAGATGTTCGAGGCGCACAACCTGCTCAGCCGGAGCGAGCGCTGGGCCCGGGCAGTGGCGCTCGCCACCGAGGTCGGCCTGCCGAACCCGGAAGAGGCGGTGCGGGCCTACCCGCACCAGCTCTCCGGCGGCCAGCGGCAGCGGGCGATGATCGCCATGGCGCTGGCGCTGGAGCCCTCGGTGCTGGTCGCCGACGAGCCGACCACGGCCCTCGACGTCACCACCCAGGCCCAGATCCTCCGGCTGATCCGCGACCTGCAGCGGAAGCGCGGGATGAGCGTCCTGTTCATCACCCACGATTTCGGCGTGGTCGCGGAGATCGCCGACTACGTGGCGGTGCTCCAGCGCGGCCGACTAGTAGAATCCGGCACGGCCGAGGCGGTGCTGCGCAATCCGCAGGCGCCCTACACCCGGGCGTTGCTCGCCGCCGTCCCGAGCCTCACGCCGCCGCCGCGCGCGCCCCTCGCGGCGGCCCCGGTCGCCCTCTCGGTGACCGGGCTGTCCAAGACCTATTCCGGGCGCTCCGGCCTGTTCGGCAAGCCGCGGGTCGTGGCCGCCGTGAAGGAGGTCTCGTTCGACGTTCGCCGCGGCGAGACCCTTGGGATCGTGGGCGAGTCGGGCTCGGGCAAGTCGACCACGGCGCGGCTCGCGATCCGCCTGATCGAGCCCGACGGCGGCACGGTCCGGCTGGGGGACCTCGACTACACGGCCCTCGGCAAGACGGCCCTGCGCGACAAGCGCAGCCGCATCCAGATGATCTTCCAGGACCCGTTCGCGTCGCTGAACCCGCGGCGCACCGTGGAGCAGATCATCACGGCGGGGCCGATCGCCCATGGGGTCCCGGCCGCCGAAGCCCGGGAGCGGGCCCGAAACCTCCTCGACCTCGTCGGCCTCGATCCGAAGGCCGCCGCCCGCTACCCGAACGCCTTCTCGGGCGGCCAACGCCAGCGCATCGGCATCGCCCGGGCGCTCGCCATGGAGCCGGACGTACTGGTGGCCGACGAGGCGGTCTCGGCGCTCGACGTCTCCGTCCAGCGGCAGGTGCTGGACCTGCTGGAGGATCTGAAGCAGCGCCTGTCCCTGGCGATGCTGTTCATCACCCACGACCTGCGGGTGGCCGCCACGATCTGCGACCGGATCGCCGTGATGCACCGCGGCGCGATCGTGGAGATGCGGGGCACCGCGGAGCTGTTCGCCGCGCCGGAGCACGCCTACACCCGCAGCCTCCTCGCGGCGGTGCCGGGCGCGCACGCCTCCTGAGCCCGCCGGGGCCGGGACCGGGCCAATCTGGGACGCAGAGACAAGTTTTTTGGACGGGACCGCCCTGTCCGGCCCCTGCAAGTTCAGTAGGATAGCGCCGTTGTCGCGGGTGGAGCACCCCGACGGATCCACGGCTGCACCCGCTATCCGTCCTCGCTCCCGCCCCGACTGCGGACGGGGTGATTCAGCGTGTCGATCTCAGACAGGACCGACGACAGGCAAGCGATCCGCCGGCGCAGCGCGCCGGATGGACCGCCGGCGCTGCGCCGCGGGCGCGAGCACCGGATCGTGCGCTGGATCAGCGCCAGCAACCGCAAGGCATCGCCCCCCGCGGAGGAGACCACGTCCGCGGCTCCGGATTGCCATGTGATCAAGCTGAGCTGGGCCGACACGTTCGGGCGTCCGGACCGCGCTGCGCTCGGTAGGTCCGTCCCGGGCCCCGCGCAGGTGCTTCCGTTCCAGAGCCGCAAGGCCGAGAGCGCGCCGCCACCGGGCTCCCGCCGCGCCGCCGATCAGCCGCCGGTGCCGGTCCTGCGCTGATCGCTGCGCCCGCCGGGCACGCCGAGGCCGATCGCCTTGGCGAGCGCGGAACGCTGCGCGGCGTAACCGGGCGCGGTCATCGGGTAATCCTCCGGCAGGCCGTAGCGCTCGCGATACCGCTCCGGCGTGAGGCCGTGGGCGGTGAGATGGCGCTTCAGGGTCTTGTAGGTCCGGCCGTCGATGAAGCTGACGATGCCGTCCTCTTGGACCGACTTCCGGATCTGTGCCGGCGTCGGCCGCTCCACGGCCGGTTCCGCCGGGGCAGCCGGTTGCCCGTCGAGGGCCGCCAGCGCTCCATGCACGCTCGCCATCAGCTCCGGCAGCGCCGTCGGCGGAACGGAATTGTTCGAGACGTAGGCGGCGACGATCTCGCCGACCAACGTGACCAACCGGAGGCGGCTCTCGGGATTCTGTTCAGGCACTGCGCGAGTCCATCCGAAGCTTTCGACGACGATGGACGTGGTTCCAAAGCAAAAATCACGGATGTGTCAAGACGGTCTTGAAAGACAGTCGATCACCGAAAGGGCTTTTCGATCCGAACGGGCGCGATCGCCCGCGAAAAGGATCCGTCACCTGCACAAAGATGCCGATCCCGCCCCGGTTACAGCCGCCGGACGCGCACAGGCCGGGAAATACCGCGCCACATCCGGCCGGAGCGCAGGACGGCGCGGCGTCAGCCGATCCCGAGGACGCGGATCAGCGTGAGGCTGAGGACGATCAGGACGGCGAGGGAGGCGATGACCGCGAGGGTGACCCGGCCGCCGACCCGGGCGAGAACCCGCACGTCGACCCCGAGCCCCAGGGCGGCCATGGACAGGACCGTGAGCACGCCGGCGAGCTGGGTCAGCGGCTTCACCGCGGCATCCGGGACGAGGCCCAGGGAGCGCAGGGTGGCCAGGGCCAGGAAGCCGACAATGAACCAGGGCACGAGCTTGGTGAGGCCGGGACGGGCCGGCGCGCCCGGCGCCCCCGCCGCCTGCGGCAGCCGGGGCGCGATCAGCGAGAACGCCACCACGACCGGGCCGAGCATCAGCACGCGGACGAGCTTCACCAGGGTTCCGACCTGGGTCGACAGCAGGCTCACCGGCACGGTCGCGGCCAGCACCTGCGGCACCGCGTAGACGGTGAGCCCCGCCAGCACGCCGTACTGGTTGTCGGTCATGCCGGCGAGCGGCACGAACAGCGGCAGGCCGAGCACCATCAGCACCCCGAGCACCGCCGTGAAGGCGATGGCGGCGGCGATGTCCTTCGGCTCCGCTCCGATCACCGGCGCCACCGCGGCGATGGCCGAGTTGCCGCAGATGGCGTTGCCGCAGGCGACGAGGATCGCCATCCGGGCCGGCAGGCCCAGCACCCGGCAGATCGCCACGCTGGCGGCGATGCCGAGGACCACGGTCCCGACGATGCCGGCCAGCAGCGCCGGGCCGGAGGCGAGGATCGCCCCGAGGCTCAGGGAGGCGCCGAGCAGCACGACGGCGACTTCGAGGAGCTGCTTGGCCGAGAAGGCGATGCCGGTTCGGAACCGGGCCGGGGGCGTCCAGGCGGTGCGCACCGCGATGCCGACCAGGATCGCCAGGACCAGGGCCTCGATATAGGGATGGCCGGCGACCCGCTCCTCCAGCGCCTGCGCGGCCATCGCCACCGCGGTGATCGCCGCGCACAGGCCGATGCCGGGCAGGACCGAGGCGGCCGTATCCGACCGGCCGCCCCGCTCGGGAAGCGCCGGCGTCGGGGCTGCCTGGGAAGAGGATTCGAGGCTCACAGGATCGGACTCCGCGGTCGTCGACGGAGCTTATAGGAAGAAAACGTTCGTCGCACCCACGCAAAAGAGAATTTACTTCTCTATTCAGGCATCGTTCGAGAAGACGCATCTAAGGACACGGTGGACCCGACCGCGCGCCGGGACGCTCCCGGTCGTCGGGCGCCGCGGCGCCTCAGGCCTGCATGCCCCAGCGCTGGACGGTGCGCCGCTCGATCGTCTGGAAGATCAGGTTCTCGACCACGAGGCCGATCAGGATGACGGTGAGCAGACCGGCGAACACGTTCGGGATGTCGAGCATGTTCTTGTTCTCGAAGATGAACCAGCCGAGCCCGCCCGCCCCGGACGACACGCCGAAGACCAGCTCGGCGGCGATCAGGGTGCGCCACGCGAAGGCCCAGCCGACCTTCAGCCCGGTGAGGATCGCGGGAAAGGCCGCCGGGATCAGGATCTTGCCGATCAGCCGCGGTCCCGACAGCCCGTAATTGCGCCCGACCATCTTCAGCGTCCGGCTCACCGACAGGAAGCCGGAATGGGTGTTCAGCGCGATCGCCCAGGTCACCGAGTGGACGAGCACGAAGATCAGGCTGCCGTTGCCCAGGCCGAACCAGATCAGCGCCAGGGGCAGCAGCGCGATGGCCGGCAGCGGGTTGAACATCGACGTCAGGGTCTCGAGCAGATCGGTCCCGATCCGCGACGCGATGGCGAGGCCCGTGAGCACGGTCGCCAGGGCGATGCCGGCGGCGTAGCCCATGAGCAGCACCTTGAGCGACGACCAGGCGCGGGCCGGCAGCGTGCCGTCCGCGATACCCCGAAAGAAGGCCTCCACGGTGGCCGAGAAGGTCGGGAACAGCAGGTCGTTGTCGAGGTAGCGCCCGTAGGCCTCCCAGATCCCGGCCAGGAGGACGAGGATCACGATCTTGCGCAGCCAGGCCTGGTTGTAGAGCCGCTCGGCGAGCGACAGGGGCTTCTCCACCACCGTGGCGCCATGGGCGTGGCCGGTCTCGCGCACGATCTCGGGGCGGCCGGATTCCACGGGCGTCAGGCGCGGCGCGACGCCGGTCAGCGGGGCGCCGGTCAGGGCTTGCGCGCTAGACATTCTCGGCCTCCTCGATCTCTTCCGAGAACAGCATGTGCTGGATCCGGCTCTCCAGCTGCAGCGCCGCCTCCGGGGATTCGGCGCTGTTGAGTTCGGCCTTCACCTCGCCGGGATGGGGCGAGAGCAGCAGGATGCGGGAGCCGACCTTGATCGCCTCGGGGATCGAGTGGGTGACGAACAGCACGGTGAAGCGCGTGCCCTCCCACAGCATCAGCAGCTCGTCCTGCATGCGCCGCCGGGTGAGCGCGTCGAGCGCCGCGAAGGGCTCGTCCATCAGCAGGATGTCGGGCTCCATGGCCATGCCGCGGGCGATGGCGACGCGCTGCTTCATCCCGCCCGACAGGGTGTGGGGATAGCTGTCGGCGAACTTCGTGAGGTTGACCTTGTCGATGTAGAGGTTGGCCCGGTCCAGGGCCTCCCGGCCCTTGAGCCGGCCCGAGGCTTCCAGCGCGAAGACCACGTTCTGCCGCACGGTCTTCCAGGGCAGGAGCTGGTCGAATTCCTGGAACACCATCATCCGGTCGGGGCCGGGCTCGGTGACCGGGCGGCCCTTCAGGCGGATCTCGCCCTCGGTGGGGGCCATGTAGCCGCCCACCGCCTTGAGCAGGGTCGACTTCCCGCAGCCGGAGGGCCCGAGCAGGACGAACCGGTCCCCGGGCCAGACCCGGAAGCTCACCCGGTAGGTGGCGGTGACGAGGTGCTCGGGCGTCTTGTAGCGGAGTGTGACGCCGTCGACCTCCAGCAGAGGCTGACCCGTGTCCATCCATCCTCCCTGGCGCCGCAGCTTCGACCGCGTGTCGCAGAGGGCCGGCGATGGCCCGCCCCTCACGGGAAAGTGTATCGGGCCGCCGAAGAGGCTGTAAAGGTCGATATTCTGTATGCGATCGGACCGAGGACCTGCAGGTCCGGCCCCGGCGCGGTCAGGCCGGATGCCACCACCGGCCCTTCAGCACCACGCCCTCGGCGGTGATCCGCTGGGCGCCGGTCATGGTCTCCCCCCGCGTGTCGACGTAGTCGAAGGCCCCGTCCCGCACCGCCAGCACGGTGGCGTCGCCCAGCGCCCCGACCTTCAAGGTCCCGTATTCCATGCGCTTCAGCGCCACGGCGGCGTTCACCGTGGAGGCGGCGATGACGTCGGTGAGGCTCATGCCGAGGCAGAGCATCTTCGACATGGTGGTGACCTGGTCGAAGGCCGGCCCCTCGATGCAGAGCTGGTGCACGTCCGACGAGATCGTGTCCGGCAGGAAGCCCCCCGCCAGCATGGCCCGCGCCGTCCGGAAGGCGAAGGAGCCCTTGCCGTGGCCGATGTCGAACAGCACCCCCCGCGCCCGGGCCTCGCGCAGCGCCGGCTTCACGGCCCCCTGCGCGGTCACGGGCGAGTTCGGGAAGGGCCGGAACGCGTGGGTCAGCACGTCGCCGGGGCGGAGCATGGCGAGCACGGCCTCGTAGCTCGGCGGCGGCTCGTCGATATGGGCCATCAGCGGCAGGCCGGTCTCCTCGGCGACCTGCAGGGCGATGTCCAGCGGCGCGGTGCCCTGGTCGCCGGAGGCGTGGCGCCCGACCCGGACCTTGATGCCCACGATCACGTCCCGGTTGGCTTCGGCGACCTCCACGGCCTCCCGGGGCGCCATCAGCCGCGGATCCTCGCTCTCGCCGACCATGATGGTCTTCGAGAACCCGAAGATGCCCGCGAAGGAGACGTGCAGGTAGGCGAGGATCCGCGCCTGCGACCGCTCGATCACGTGGCTGCGGAAGCCCGCGAAGTTGCCGGGTCCCGCGCTGCCGGTATCGACCGAGGTGGTCACCCCGGAGGTGCGGCAGAAGTCGTCGGCGTCGATGCCCAGCGACGTGCCGCCCCAATAGACATGGGTGTGCAGGTCGATCAGGCCCGGCGTGACGATCGCGCCTTCCATGTCGCGGACCTGCGTGCCCGGGCCGGCCGGCAGGTCGCGGCCGAAGCCCGAGACCCGTCCGTCCGCGAAGGCGACGTCGCAGATCCCGTCGTGGTTCTGCGACGGGTCGATGACCCGCGCGCCCTTCAGGATGAGGTCGTGCTGCACGGTTGTCTCCAAAAGCCGTCTGCAGGAATCCGATCCGTCATCGCGCGCGCAGCGAAGCAACCCAGGATCCGCCACGATCGGGGATCGCGCGCCGCACCGGGTTGCTTCGCTGCGCTCGCAAAGACGGCTCCGTCAGGCCGCCCGGGCCGGCGCGGCCGCGTCGTTGAGGTGGCAGGCGGCGAAATGGCCGGTGCCCACCGCGTCGAGGCCGGGCACCTCGGTCCGGCAGCGGTCGAAGGCGTGCGGGCAGCGGGTGTGGAAGCGGCAGCCGGAGGGCGGGTTGATCGGGCTCGGCACGTCGCCCTTGAGCACGATGCGGGTGCGCCCGGCCCCGGGCTCGGGGATCGGCACCGCCGAGAGCAGGGCCTGCGTGTAGGGGTGCTTCGGGGCCAGGAACAGATCGCGGCGGGGCCCGATCTCGACGATCTTGCCGAGATACATCACCGCCACCCGGTGGGTCATGTGCTCGACGATGGCGAGGTCGTGGGAGATGAACAGCATGGCGAGGTCGAGCTCGCGCTGAAGATCCCGCAGCAGGTTGACGATCTGCGCCTTCACGGAGACGTCGAGCGCCGAGACCGCCTCGTCGCAGATGATCAGGTCCGGCTCGGCGGCGAGCGCCCGGGCGATGCCGATGCGCTGGCGCTGGCCCCCCGAGAACTCGTGTGGGAACCGGCCCAGCGCCTCGCGGGGCAGGCCGACCCGCTCCATCAGGCTGGCGAGCTTCGCCTCGAGGTCGGCGGCGTTGCGGGCGAGGCCGAAATTGCGGATCGGCTCGGCCAGGATCGCCCGCACCCGCATCCGCGGGTTGAGGGACGAGAACGGGTCCTGGAACACCATCTGGATGTGGCGCCGCAGGGGCCGGAGCGCTCCGGCCGAGAGGTCGTCGATGCGCCGCCCGTCGAGCACCACCTGTCCGGCGGTGGGCGCGTAGAGACGCATCAGCGCCTTGGCGACGGTGGATTTGCCGCAACCGGATTCGCCGACGAGGGAGAGGGTCTCGCCCCGGGCCACCGTGAAGGACAGGCCGTCCACGGCCTTCAGCACGCGGGTCGACCGGCCGAACAGGCCGCCGCCGAGGGAAAAGTGCTTCTTGAGGTCGTTGACCTCCAGCAGGGTGCGGGCGGGGGGTGCGGGCGTGGCGCTCATGCCGCGAGGGCGTCCTTCGGCGCGTAGTGGCAGGCGGCGAGGTGGCCCGGCGCCTTCGGCTCCAGGGCCGGCGCGTAGGCGCGGCACAGGTCGGTGACGTCCGGGCAGCGCCCGGCGAAGACGCAGCCCTCGATCCGGCCCTTCAGGCTCGGGACCATGCCGGGGATCTCGGCGAGCCGCGCGTCGGCCCCGTGCTCGACGGCGCCGAGCTTCGGCACCGCCCCCATCAGGCCCCGCGTGTAGGGATGGCGCGGCGCCCGGAACAGGTCGCGGACCGGCGCCTCCTCGACCTTGCGGCCGGCATACATCACCACCACCCGGTCGGCGACCTCGGCCACCACCCCGAGATCGTGCGTGATCAGCATGATCGCGGCCCCGACCCGGGCCTTCAGGTCGCGCATCAGGTCGAGGATCTGGGCCTGGATGGTCACGTCGAGCGCCGTGGTCGGCTCGTCGGCGATCAGGAGCTTGGGCGAGCAGGCGAGCGCGATGGCGATCATCACCCGCTGGCGCATGCCGCCGGAGAGCTGGTGCGGGTATTCCCGCACCCGGCGCCGGGGCTCGGGGATACCGACCAGCGTCAGCATCTCGATTGCCCGCTCCTCGGCCTCCCGGCGGCCGAGGCCCTGGTGCAGGCGCAGGGTCTCGCCGATCTGGCGGCCGACCGTCAGGACCGGGTTCAGCGAGGTCATCGGCTCCTGGAAGATCACGCTGATGTCGTTGCCGCGGATCTTGCGCATGGCACTGTTGGGCAGGTCGAGGAGGTTGGTCCCCTCGAACTTGATGGCGCCGGCGATGCGGGCCGGCGGCTCGGGCAGGAGCCGCAGGATCGACATGGACGTCACGGACTTGCCGCAGCCGGATTCGCCGACGATCGCCAGGGTCTCCCCCGACTGGATCGCGAACGAGACCCCGTCCACCGCCCGGTTCACCCCGTCGGGGGTGCGGAAATGGACCTGCAGGTTCTCGATCGACAGGAGGGGTGCGCCGCTCATGCTGCCGGTCCTCATCAGACGTCTTTCGCCATGCGGGGATCGAGGGCGTCGCGCAGGCCGTCGCCGACGAGGTTCACGGCGAGCACCGTCATCGAGAGGAAGATCGCCGGGAACAGGATGATGTAGAACTTCACCTGCCAGAGGGCCCGGCCCTCGGCCATGATGTTGCCCCAGGACGGCGTCGAGGGCGGCACGCCCGCGCCGATGAACGACAGGATCGCCTCGGTGATCATCGCGGAGGCGCAGATGTAGGTCGCCTGCACGGTCATGGGCGCCAGCGTGTTGGGCAGGATGTGGCGCCAGATGATCGCCGGCATCCGCGTGCCCGTGGTCACCGCCGCCTCGACATAGGGCTGCTCGCGCAGGGACAGGACCACGCCGCGCACGAGGCGGGCGACGCGCGGGATCTCCGCGATGGTGATCGCCACGATGACGTTCTGGACCGAGCCGCGGGTCAGCGCCATCAGCGCCACCGCGAGCAGGATCGGCGGGATCGACATCATGCCGTCGACGATCCGCATGACGATCCCGTCGAGCCAGCGCACCATGCCGGAGACGAGGCCGACCGCGAGCCCGGCGATCGAGGCGAGGAACGCCACCGAGAAGCCGACCAGCAGCGAGACCCGGGCGCCGTAGACCACCCGCGAGTAGACGTCGCGGCCGAGCATGTCGGTGCCGAACCAGTATTGCGCGGACGGAGCCCGGGTGCGCTTGGCGGGCGCCAGGGCGGTCGGGTCGACGGTGCCGAGATACGGCGCCAGCAAAGCCATCAGGAAGACGACGAGGAGCAGCACGCCCCCGACCACGATGGTCGGGTTGCGGCGGATATAGGTCCAGACCGGGCCCCGGCGCTTGCGGGCCGGGAACACGTCGGGCAGCGGCGCCGCGATGGCGAGGCCCGGCGGCGGGGGCGCCTTGGGGGCGGTCGCCTCGGACGGGGTCCCCGCCTGCGGGGCGCTGCTGGGGAAGGGCGCGACGGTCGCGGTCAATAGCGGATCCTCGGGTCGAGCACGGTGTAGAAGAGGTCGATGGCGAGGTTCACCAGCACGTAGACGAAGCTGAACAGCAGGACGACGCCCTGGATGACCGGGTAGTCGCGCCGCAGGATCGCATCGACGGTGAGGCGCCCGAGGCCGGGAATCGCGAAGACCGTCTCGGTCACCACCGCGCCGCCGATCAGCAGGGCGATGCCGATGCCGATGACGGTGACGATCGGCACCGCGGCGTTCTTGAGGGCGTGGACGAACAGGACCGGCCCCTGCCCCAGCCCCTTGGCCCGGGCGGTGCGGACGTAATCCTGCTGGAGCACGTCGAGCATGGTCGCCCGGGTCACCCGGGCGATCAGCGCGATGTAGACGAGGCCGAGCGTCACCGCCGGCAGGATCAGGTTGGACAGCCAGGGCCACAGGCCCTGCTCGATCGGCGTGTAGCCCTGCACGGGCAGCCAGCCGAGTTCGAGGGCGAAGACGTAGGCGAGCACGTAGCCGACCACGAAGACCGGGACCGAGAAGCCCGTCACGGCGAGGCCCATCACGAGGCGGTCGATCAGGCTGCCGGCCTTCCAGGCGGCGACGACGCCGAGCGGCACCGCCACCACGATGGCGAAGACCAGGGTGACCAGCATCAGCGAGACGGTGGGCTGCACCCGCTGGCCGATCATGGTGGTGACCGGCAGGTTGGTGAAGATCGAGGTGCCGAGATCCCCGTGGAGGATCTGCCAGGACCATTCCCAGAACCGCACCAGGAACGGCCGGTCGAGGCCCAGCGTGGCGCGGATCCGGGCGACGTCGTCGGGCGTCGCCTGGTCGCCCGCGATGATCGCCGCCGGATCGCCGGGGGCGAAGTAGAGGAGGCTGAAGACGAACAGCCCGACCACCGCCATGACCGGGATGGTGGCGAGGATGCGCCTGCCGATATAGCCGAGCATGGGTCCTCGCTAGGCCGTGGGACGAAGGGCGCGGCGGGCGCCGCCGCACCCCCTCCCCCCTCTGCGGGGGAGGGTGGCAGCCGAAGGGGGTCGGGAGAGGGGAACCCGGCTTCCGGAAGGGGCGCGGCCTGCATGAAGGGCGAAGCCCGATCCTGCATCGTCGCTCCCCTCTCCCGACCCTCGCTGACGCGAGGGCCACCCTCCCCCGCAGAGGGGGGAGGGAGAACGCGTCGCGTTCGCCGGCATGATCACCACCCGCCCCATCACGCCTTCGACACGCCCCAGGTGAACGGGATCGGCCCCTTCACGATGCCCGAGACGTTCTTCCGCCACGCCTGGTAGCCGAGGAAGAACCCGGTCGGGACGTAGACCACGCCCTCGCAGGCGGCGGCGTTGACCTTGTCGATGGCGGCCTTCTCGGCGGCCGGGTCGGCGGCGTCGAACCATTCGGCGATGGCCGTCTCCACCGGCGGGATGTTCGGCCAGCCGAACCACGCCTTGTCGCCGCTCGCCCGCACCGCCGGGTAGCCCGCCGGGTTGATGCAGTCGGCGCCCGCGTGCCACGTGTGGAACATGTTCCAGCCGCCCTGGGACGGCGGCGCCTTGGAGGCCCGGCGGGTGCCGGTGGTGCCCCAGTCGGTGGCGACGAAGTCGACGTTGAAGCCCATCTGCTTCAGCAGGTCGGCGGTGATATCGCCCTGCGCCTTGGTGATTCCCTGGTCCTGCGCCACGATGCAGACCACCGGCTCGCCCTTGTAGCCGGCTTCCTTGAGCAGCTTCTGGCCGAGCTTGATGTCGCCCTTGCCGACGTTGCCGCCGCCCGCCTCGCTGTAGAGGGGCGTCCCCGGCGTGAAGAAACCCGGCAGCTTCTTCCACAGGCTGTCGTCGTCGCCGACGATCGCCCGCATGTAATCCTCCTGGCTCATCGCGGTCATGACCGCCTGCCGGATCTTCGGATTGTCGAAGGGCGGGTGCAGGTGGTTCATCCGGAACGAGCCGACATTGCCCAGCGGGTCGGCGATATCGACGTTGAGGTTGCCGTTCTTGCGCAGCAGCGGGACGAGGTCGGAGATCGGGTTCTCCCACCAGTCGACCTCGCCGTTCTGCAGGGCCGCCGAGGCGGTGGCGGCGTCCGGCATGATCACCCACTCGACCCGGTCGACCAGCATGCGCTTGCCGCCCGCGAGCCAGGAATTCGGCTCGTCGCGGGGCTTGTAGTCGGTGAAGGTCTCGAACACCGCCCGGGCGCCCGGCACCCACTCGTTGCGGACGAACTTCATCGGGCCCGAGCCGACATATTCGGAGATCTGCGTGAACGGGTCGGTCTTGGCGATCCGCTCCGGCATCATCAGGGCCATCGGCGCGTTGGTCTTGCCGAGCGCGTAGAGCAGCTTCGGGAAGGGCTTCTTCAGGCGCCACTGGAAGGTCTTGTCGTCGGTCGCCGCGAGGTCGTCCTGGATCCCGCGGATCATCAGGCCGATCGGGTCCCGGGCCATCCAGCGGGTGAGGCTCGCCACCACGTCCTTGGCGAGAACCGGCTCGCCGTCATGCCACTTGAGGCCGGGGCGCAGCCGGAAGGTCCAGGTCAGCTTGTCGCCCGAGACCTCCTCGGACTCGACCATCTGGCGCTGCGGCTTCAGCTGCGCGTCGACGCCGTAGAGCATGTCCCAGACGAGGGTGCCGGCGTTGCGCACCACGTACTGGGTCCCCCAGATCGGGTCGAAATTGGCGAGGTTCGCCTGCGGCACGAAGCGCAGCACCTTCGCGCCCTGCGCCAGGGCCGGCCGCGCGATCTGCGGTGCCGCCAGCCCGAGCGCGGCCGAGCCCTTCAGGAACGTCCTGCGGTCCATCGTCTTCTCCCTGGCGGTGCGGGTCTCAGGCCCGAAGCGCCGGCCCACACCTTGCGGGCGAGTTTGAACAATTCTTAAGCAGGGGCGCAATGGCCCGGCGTGACAATGGAGCTCGGGCAAGCGCCCGCGCGACCACCGGTCTGGGGACGGAGTCGGGCTGGGCGCAGGCGGTGCGTGCGCGGGCGGTGCTTGCGCGGATCCAGGTCACGGGGCGCATCTCGCAAGCCCCGCGCCAGTCCGGCCATCACTGCGTTATGTATTCAGGATCGGCGGGGGATTTTTTCGCGCGCGGGCGCAGGGCGAGACTTCGCCGGAGCCGGTGCGGCCTCACTGCGCGGCGCGCAGCGGTCGGAGCCGTGTGAGCATCGTCGTCCGCAGGGGACGGGGCCCGTCGCGCCTGTCCCGGGCGCGGCGGGCGGAGGCTGGACGTAACGCCTCAGCCCACCTGCCGCAGGTGGCTGCCCCGCGTGCCGGGCACCGCCTGCATGGCGCGGATGAAGGCGGCGATGCGGGGGGCGATCACCGCCCGGTAGCGGGAGCCGTTGAACACGCCGTAATGGCCGACGCCGGCCTGGAGATGGTAGGCCTTGCGGGCGTCGGGCAGGTTCGGCGTGAGGTCCAGGGCCGCCTTGGTCTGGCCGACGCCGGAGATGTCGTCGTTCTCGCCCTCGACCGCGAGGATCGCGCAGCGGCGGATGGCTCCGAGATCGACCAGTGTGTCCCGGTGGCGCATCCGGCCCGTGGGCAGGGCGTGGTCGACGAACACGGTCTGCACGGTCTGGAGGTAGTACTCGGCCGTCAGGTCCATCACGGCGAGGTACTCGTCGTAGAATTCGCGGTGCTTCTCGGCCGAATCGCCGTCGCCCTTCACCAGGTGGTCGAACATGTCCGAATGGGCGGTGACGTGCCGGTCGAGGTTCATCGCCATGAAGCCCGACAGCTGCAGGAAGCCCGGATAGACCCGGCGCCACGCCCCCGGGTAGATCGGCGGCACGAGGCTGATCGTGTTCTGCTCGAACCACGCCTGGCCGCGCTCCTGCGCGAGGCAGTTCACCGCGGTGGGCGAGCGGCGGGTGTCGATCGGGCCACCCATCAGGGTCATGGAGGTCGGCACCGCCGGCTCGTCGGCCGCCTCCATCAGCGCCACCGCGGCGAAGACCGGCACCGCCGGCTGGCACACCGCCATGACGTGCAGGTCCGGCCCGAGGACCGCGAACATCTCCTGCAGGTAGTCGATGTAATCGTCGAGGTCGAACTGGCCCGCGAACAGCGGCACCATCCGGGCATCGGTCCAGTCGGTGACGAACACCCGGTGGTTCGGCAGCATCGCCTCGACGGTGCCGCGCAGGAGCGTGGCGTAGTGGCCCGACATCGGCGCGACGATCAGCAGCTTGGGCTGCGCCTCGGCGGGGGGCGTCGGGAAGGCGCGGTCGAAGGCGATCAGGCGGCAGAACGGCCGCTCCCAGACCACCCGCTCGGTGACCGGGACCGGCGCGCCGTCGACGACCGTCTCGGTGAAGCCGAAGGCGGGCTTGCCGTACTGGCGGGTGACGCGCTCGAACATCTCGCAGCCGGCGCTCACCGCGCGGGCATAGGGGCCGTAGGCCAGGGGGTTGCCCGGCAGCTGCAGCCCGTAGCGCGTCAGATCGGCGGCAACGCGGGCGGGCGCCATCAGGGCGCGGGCGCCCTCGTACATCGAATAGGCCAGCAGCATCGTCACCTCGCGGTCTCGGTCCGGCCGCCGGCATTGCGCCGCACGGCCCGTCCCCTGCAACCCGAATCGGTAGGATAATGCTCCACCCTGAACGCCGGTGGAACATCCCGGAGCCGCGGCGACTTGCCTGTGACCACGTTCACCAGCGACGACTTGTCCGGGTCGGCTTGCCGGGATCCCCGCCACCGCGTCATGCGGTGGGGATCCGCGAGAAGCCGGGCCGGTTGGGTCCGTCCGGCGACGCATCGAAACACAGCATGCCCGATACCGATCTCAGCGGCCTCGGCCGCGACGCCCGACACCTGCGGCTCGACACCTTCGTCCGCCTCCGCTGGCTCGCCGTCACGGGCCAAAGCGCGGCGGTGGTCGGGGCGCAGTTCGGCCTCGGCCTGCCGCTCCCCTTCGGCTGGTGCTTCCTGGTGATCGCCACCTCGTCCTGGCTGAACCTCGCCCTGCGGATCCGATTCCCCGCGAGCTACCGTCTCAGCGACGATTCGGCCGCGCTGCTGCTCGCCTTCGACATCGTGCAGCTCGCGGCTCTGCTGTTCCTCACCGGCGGCCTTCAGAATCCGTTCTCGCTGCTGTTCCTCGCCCCCGTGCTGATCTCCGCGACCGCCCTCCCGCCCGAGCGGACGCTGGCGCTGGGGCTCCTGGCGGTGGGGCTCGCGACCCTGCTCGCCCTGGTGCACCGGCCCCTGCCCTGGTTCGCCGACGGGCGGATCGAGCTGCCGTTCCTGTACGTCTCCGGCGTCTGGACCGCGATCCTGCTCGGCACCGCCTTCACGGGCGTCTACGCGTGGCGGGTGGCGGAGGAGACGCGGCTCCTCGCCCAGGCGCTCGCCGCCACCGAACTCGTGCTCGCCCGCGAGCAGCACCTGTCGCAGCTCGACGGGCTGGCGGCCGCCGCTGCCCATGAATTGGGCACGCCGCTGGGCACCATCATGGTGGTGACCAAGGAGCTGATCCGCCAGCTCGGCCCCACCGCCTCGCCGGCGGTGGCGGAGGATCTCAACCTTCTGCGCGAGCAGGTCGACCGCTGCCGCGGCATCCTCGGCAAGCTGACCTCCCTCGACGGGGACGGGGTCGGCTTCCTGGAGACGGTCACGTTCAGCCACCTCGTGGAGGAGCTGGTGGCGCCCCAGCGGGCGCTGGGCGCCGCCCTCGACGTCACCAGCGCCGGCGACGGCCCGGAGCCGGCCTGCCGCCGCAACCCGGGCGTCATGTTCGGCCTCGCCAACATCCTCGACAACGCCGTGGACTTCGCCGAGGCCCGCGTCTCCGTCGAGGGGCGCTGGACGCCCGACCGGGTCTGGATCGAGATCCGCGACGACGGGCCGGGCTTCTCCAGCGAGGTGCTGCTGCGGGCCGGCGAGCCCTACGTCACGACCCGCAGCCACGACCGGCCGCAATCCGGCGAGACCGTGGGGGCCGGGCTCGGCCTGGGCCTGTTCATCGCCAAGACCCTGATCGAGCGCTCGGGGGCGCAGCTCGCCCTGATGAACGTCGCCGCGCCGGACGCCCATGGGGCGATCGTGCGGGTCTCCTGGGCCCGCCACATCTTCGAGCGGGGGGCGGCGCCGCGACATTCTCCGGAACTCAGTATCCGCGCCCCCCTGCCACCGCGCGATGCCGTACCTATATGAGGCACAGACCAAGAACCCGACGACGAAAACCCAAAAGGAGTGTCGGATGCTCACGCAGCCCGGGACTGTGGCGGCGACCAACCCCGCCGTGATCGACGATGCCGATCCGCTGGCCGCCTTCTCCGACCGCAGCCTGTTGATCGTTGACGACGACAAGCCCTTCCAGACCCGCCTCGCCCGCGCCATGGAGAGCCGCGGCTACCACGTGCAGGTGGCCGACAGCGTCGCGGACGGCGTCTCGGCCGTCGAGGCGCGCGCCCCCGCCTTCGCGGTGATCGACATGCGCCTGGGCGACGGCAACGGCCTGGACGTGATCGCCCGCCTCAAGGAGCGCCGTCCCGAGGCCCGGGGCGTGATCCTGACCGGCTACGGCAACATCGCCACGGCGGTGACCGCGGTAAAGCTCGGCGCCTTCGACTACCTCGCCAAGCCCGCCGATGCCGACGAGATCCACGGCACGCTGATGGCGCAGCCGGGCGAGCGGGCCGACCCGCCGGAGAACCCGATGTCGGCGGACCGGGTCCGCTGGGAGCACATCCAGCGCGTCTACGAGCTGTGCAGCCGCAACGTGAGCGAGACCGCCCGGCGCCTCAACATGCACCGGCGGACCCTGCAGCGGATCCTGGCCAAGCGCGCGCCGCGCTGACGCGGGATCCGTCCCGTCGGTTGCATCACGCGGCCGCTCCGGGCTAGCTGCGCGCGTCCCGGACGGCGCGTCCGGGACGCGAAATCGATTCGAGGGCGGATCTCGTGAACGGGCGCAACGCCATCACCATCATCAGCATGATGGTCCTCGTCGGCACCGAGGTGTTCGCCGTGGCCATCGCGGCGGGCTGGGCCATCGCGGGCATCTTCGATCTCGGCGAGCGGGTGGGACATGTCCTGATGGGCGTGTTCAGCCTGTTCGCGGCCTGGGTCATGCTCCAGCTCTGGCGCCGGGCCACCAGCATCGAGCCGCTGCGGAGCCCGGCCACGCATCGCTGAGCGAGCGCGCCTGCTCTAGAAATATTCGTCAAGTTGCACCGAATACCGGAATTATCCCCATGCGTGCGGGGTGTTCGACAGTTCGGCGGCCTTCCTGCTAGAAGCGGTCCGCGGCGGTCTGTGTGACGATGTCGCAGGTCACACTCCCGTCCCGGACACGCGTGAGACCCGAAGATCCATGAAAGCCCGTATCATCGTCACCCTGAAGACCGGTGTGCTGGACCCGCAGGGTAAGGCGATCGAGGCCGCACTCAGATCCCTCGGCATCGAGGGCGTCGACGGCGTCCGGCAGGGCAAGGTCTTCGACATCGAGGTCTCGGCGGTCGACAGCGCCGCCGCGGAGGCGACGTTGCGCACGGCCTGCGAGAAGCTCCTGGCCAACACCGTCGTCGAGAATTACGCGATCGAGATCCTCTGATGCACGCCGCGATCGTCGTCTTCCCGGGTTCCAACCGCGAATCGGACGTCGTCCGGGCCCTGCGGCGATCCGGCGCGCAGGTGAGCCTCGTCTGGCACGCGGACCACGAACTGCCCGCCGGCACCGACCTCGCCGTGCTGCCCGGCGGCTTCTCGTACGGCGACTACCTGCGCTGCGGCGCCATCGCCGGCCGGGCCGCCGCCATGGATGCGGTGCGGGCCCACGCGGCGCGCGGCGGACTCGTGCTCGGCATCTGCAACGGCTTCCAGATCCTGTGCGAATCCGGCCTCCTGCCGGGCGTGCTGATGCGCAACGTCGACCGGCGTTTCATCTGCCACCGCCAGACGCTCCGGGTCGAGCGCACCGACACCCGCTTCACCAGCGCCTACGCCCCGGGTCAGGTCATCGACGTCTGCGTCGCCCACGGGGAAGGCAATTACTTCGCCGATCCCGAGACGCTGGCGCGGATCGAAGGCGAGGGCCGGGTCGCCTTCCGGTACTGCGACGCCACCGGCGCCATCACCGTGGAGGCCAACCGCAACGGCTCCCTCAACGCCATCGCGGGCGTCCTGTCGGAGACCGGGAACGTGCTCGGGATGATGCCGCACCCGGAGAACTTCGTCGAAGACCTGATCGGCGGAACCGACGGGCGTGGCCTGTTCGACAGTCTGGCGGCCTGAGATCACCGGCCGAAGATTTGTATTAACTGCCGATTAAGGTTTCCGGGGCATAAAGAGGCATCCAGTGATCTGGATGTCGAGTTGGACATGTTCGTCCGCTCTGTTTTGATGCCTCCCTGATGACTCTTCGAGCCGCTCCATCCGGGGCGGCTTTTTTCTGCGCGAATGCCGGTGCGCGGATCGCGCGAGCCACGTCTTCCGGCCCGCGCACGGCCGCTGCCGCGCCCCGGAACGACGGCACGAACCCTGAATCGTCCAGGGCAGGCACCCTGATCCCACGCGGGAGGGGGACAGGATGAGGCCGGATCCGTGCCCCTCGTCGAGGCCGTGCCGCGGCTTCAGAACGCCGCGTCGGTGTCGGCGCTGCGCCCGCTCAGGATCCGCAACAAAAAGCCCAGGCCGGGCGGACCCGACCTGGGCAGACCCGACTTGAGCGGAGCGCGAGCCGGGACCGGTCGCTTCAGTACAATCCGCCGGCCTGCGCGGCCCTGTCGGGATCGGCCGGGACCGCCGCGGGGGCGGCCGCCTGGCCGCCGCCCGAGGACGACGGCGCCACGTAGGAATCGGCCGGTGCGGTACCGGGCTTGAACGCCTCCAGGATGGTCCCGGCGCCCTCGCCGGACCCCGCACGGGTGCCGCTGGCGAGATTGATGCGGATCAGCTTGATCCCCGGGGGCACGCGGAACGGCGTCGGCGGCTTGTCCTTGAGGGCGGTCTTGAGGAACTCCAGGGCGATCGGCGCCGCCAGCCCGCCGCCGGTGGCGCGGTCGCCGAGCGAGCGCGGCTTGTCGAAGCCGATATAGATGCCGACCGCCAGATCCGGCGAGAAGCCCACGAACCACGCGTCCTTGGCGTCGTTGGTCGTGCCGGTCTTGCCGGCGAGCGGCTTGCCGATCTGCTTCAGGATCGTCGCGGTCCCGCGCTGGACCACGCCCTCCATGATCGAGACCATCTGGTAGGCGGTCAGCGGGTCGAGCACCTGCTCGGAATCGTCCACCAGCTTCGGCTCGTCCTGGCCGGACCACTTCTCGGCGTCGCAGCCGATGCATTTGCGGTTGTCGTGGCGGTAGATGGTCTCGCCGATACGGTCCTGGATCCGGTCGATCAGGGTCGGCCGGATGCGCCGGCCGCCATTGGCCAGCATCGAGTAGGCGGTGACCATGCGCATCACCGTCGTCTCGCCCGCGCCCAGCGACATCGGCAGAACCGGCAGCATGTCGTCATAGACGCCGAAGCGGCGGGCGTACTCGGCGATGAGCGGCATGCCGACATCCTTGGCGAGCCGCACCGTCATCAGGTTCTTCGAGTGCTCGATGCCGTAGCGCAGGGTGTGGGGGCCGCCGGACTTGCCGTCGTAGTTCGAGGGCGTCCAGGCCTCCTGGCCGGGGCCGGCCTCGATGGTGATCGGGGTGTCCTGGATGATCGAGGCGGGCGTGTAGCCGTTGTCCAGCGCCGCCGAGTAGACGATCGGCTTGAACGAGGAGCCGGGCTGGCGCATCGCCTGGGTGGCGCGGTTGAACTCGGATTCGTCGTACGAGAAGCCGCCGACCATCGCGTGCACCCGGCCCGTATTCGGGTCCATGGCCACGATGGCGCCGGAGACCTCGGGCTTCTGGCGCAGGCGGAACTGGCCGCGGCCGCCATCCATCGCCTCGACATAGACCATGTCGCCGGGCTGGAGATTGGCGCGGCCGGCCCAGCGCATGCCCTCGGGCGTGATCACGCCGGTCTCGCGGTCCTTGACCACCTGGCCGGAGGCCTCGCGCTTGGGCTGCAGGCCGATCTGCACGCCGCCGCCGCCATTGCCCAGCACCACGGCGAGGCGCCAGGGTGCCACGTCGCCCAGCGCCGGAACCTCGGCCGCCGCCATGCCCCAGTCGCGCCCGGTCAGGTCGACCTTGGTGACCGGCCCGCGCCAGCCATGGGCCTGGTCGTAACGCACGAGGCCGTCGACCAGCGCCTTGCGGGCCCAGCCCTGCATCTTCGGATCGAGGGTCGTGCGCACCGAGAGGCCGCCCTCGTAGAGCTTCTTCTCGCCGTAGCGCTCGGAGATCTCGCGGCGGACCTCCTCGGTGAAGTAATTGGCGTTGGCGGCGTTCGGGAAGGCGACGCGCGGGTTGACGCCGAGCGGCATCTTCTTGGCGGAATCCGCCTCCTCCTTGGTGATGTAGCCGTTCTCCGCCATCAGGCGGATGATCTCGTTGCGGCGGTCCAGCGCCGCCTGGGTCTTGCGGTAGGGGTGGTAGTTGTTCGGCCCCTTCGGCAGGGCGGCGAGGTAGGCCGCCTCGTTGATGGTCAGCTCGTGGACCGATTTTCCGAAGTAATCCAACGCCGCTGCCGCCACGCCGTGGAGGTTGCGGCCCGGCACGATCGTGCCGAGGAAGATCTCGTTGAGGTACAGCTCGAGGATCTTGTCCTTCGAGTAGGCCGCCTCGATCCGGAGCGCCAGCAGCGCCTCCTTGATCTTGCGGTCGTAGGTCTGCTCGGAGGAGAGCAGGAAGTTCTTGGCGACCTGCTGGGTGATGGTCGAGGCGCCCTGCCGCTTGCCCGACTTGGCGTTGGTCAGGAAGGCGCGCACGATCCCCTCGGGGTCGATGCCGCCGTGCTTGTAGAAATTCTTGTCCTCGGCCGACAGGAAGGCCGCGACGACGATCTTGGGCATCGCCTGGATCGGCAGGTACAGCCGGCGCTCGCGGGCATATTCGGCGAGCAGCGAACCGTCCGCCGCGTGGACGCGGGTCATCACCGGCGGCTCGTAATTGGCGAGCGCCGCGTGGTCGGGCAGGTCCTGGCTGTACTTCCAGTAGAAGTACCCGCCCACCGCCGCGCCGACCACGAACAGCACCGCGCCAGCGCTGAACAGGATCCCGAAGAAACGAAGGATCAGACGCATCCGGTGTTCCGCTCGTCGCTGGCCCGGCCGAATGCCGGAATCGGCTCATCCGGCGCGTGCGTCCGCTCTCGATGCGGTCAGCCCCCGGATGCTCCCGTCAGGCCCCTTCGGAATGCCGGTTTCGACGGCGGTGCGACGGGGCGTTCGGACGTCCCGTATCGACACGCATTCTATGGTGAAACTGGGGCGACAGCGGCTGAGCGGCGCATGACTGTCGGACGCCCCAGGGTGGCGCGGTTGGTGAAGAACAGATCGATCGCCTTGGCCATGGAGCCGGTGACGCCCGCCCGCCACTCCGGCGATTGCAGCATCTCCAGGTCGCGCTTGCTGGAGAGATAGCCCAGCTCCACCAGCACGCTCGGCACGTCGGGGGAGCGCAGCACCACGAAGCGCGCCTCGCGGTGGGGCTTGGCGCTCATCTCGATCACGGGGGCGAGCTGGCCCATCAGCGTGCGGGCGAAGCCCGACGAGAAGCCGCGGGTCTCGCGCAGGGTCAGCTCCTGCAGGATGTCGGCGATGTCCGGCGGCGCCTCGGCGACGTCGGCGCCCGCGGCGGCGTCGGCCCGGTTCTCGCGCTCCGCGAGCTTGGCGGATTCGGCGTCCGTGGCCTTCTCGGCATTGGTGTAGATCGTCGCGCCCCGCACCTGGGGGGCCGCCGAGATCGAATCCGCGTGGATCGACACGAACAGGTCGGCCTTGGCCTCGCGGGCGAGGCGCACCCGGTCGGCGAGGGGCACGAACACGTCCCGGTCGCGGGTCATCCGGACCCGGTAGCGCCCGGCCGCCTCCAGCTTCTCCACCAGCGCCTGGGCGAAGCCGAACACGATATCCTTCTCGAACACGCCGCCCACCGCGATGGCGCCGGGATCGGTGCCGCCGTGGCCGGCATCGACCATGATCAGCGGGCGCTGGTCGGTCGGTTCCGGCGGGGCGCTGCGGGCCTGGGCGGGGGCGGGATCCGCGGCGGCCGCCGCCTTGCGGAAGGCGTCGCGGTCGGCGCGCTGGAGCGGGATCGTGAGCAGCACCGCGCCGTCGCGGGCCCGCGTCACCGACTCGATCCTGCCGACGGTGGCGGGGGCGGTGAGGTCGATCACGATGCGGGAGCGGCCTGGGGCGAACAGGCCGTAGCGGAAGGATTGGACGAGCCCGTCGCGGCGGCTGCCGGTCCCGGATTCCAGCTGGAAGTTGACCTCGGGCAGGTCGATCACCGCCCGGTCCGGCCGCTCCATCACGAAGCCGCGGGCCTCGACGGCCCGGGACAGGGTCAGGGTCAGGCGCGTGCCGCCGGCCTGGCTCGCGAGGTCGGCCCCGATGGCGACGGCGGGCTTCTCGCCGTTCTGCGCGGCAACCGGCGCTCCCGCCAGGGCCGGCAGAAGCGCCACGGCCAGGCGAAGCCATGCGGTACGGATCAGGCGCGCGCAGTTCGGCATCGGTCCGGTGTCGTTTCCCGTGCCCTCCGTTACGGCATGGGACCGACTTGGTTAACGGACGGTTGCCGCCGCCGGTTCGATCCGGGCGCCCGTGTTGCCGGGATGCGACAAGTCCCGCGCCGCTTCAGCGGTACGCGACCACGCGGCTCGTCTGACCGATGACCGTGACCCAGCAGGTCAGGGACGCGTCGGCGGCCCGCTGGACCTCGCCGACCTGCAGGCGAATCACCTCGGCCGGCGACCGGGCGCCCGAGAGCGCCCTCAGATGCGCCAGGGCCGCCTCGCCCTCGCCGCGCACGTAGCGGGCGATGGTCGAGCCGATCTCGACGACATCGAAGCGGTCGGGGGTGAAGACGATCCGGTCTGGGACGTCGACGGCGTCCGGCATCGGCGGGACGGCGATATCCGCCGCGGCACCGGCTTCGGGGACCGCCTGCGCGGCCGTCTCGGTCGGCCCATCGGCCGGCACCTCAGAGGCGGTCTCGGGCAGGACCGGGGTGGTCGCCGCGGGCGCCGCCTGGGCCGGCTCGGCCTGCGGCTCGTGGGTCTCGACGGAAACGTCGCTCGCCGGCGCGGGTGCGTCCTCGGCGATCGGCGCAGGGCGGGTCTCGGCCGGGGCCGGCGCCTTCCGGAGCGGTTGGGGTGATCCGGCGGGGCGGCCTCCCCTCGGTCGACGCGGCTTTCCCATCGCGCGATCTCCTCCTGTCGGCGTCAGGCCGTCCTGACGGAGCGGCGGCCGGAGGGTCATGCGCAGCCGGCTCGCCCGCGGTGTCGGCCTCGGACCCGTGACGCCCGGGTGTCAGAGCCTCGGATCCGGTCGGCGCCGCGCGCCCTCCGGATCCCGTATCGTGTCCCCGATCGAGGATCGGGGACGGCGCGCCGGCCTCAGCGGGCGGCGGCGTTCTGGGCGAGGGCGCCGTAATCCTTGGCCTGGGCCTGGAGCGCGGCGAACTGGCTGCGGACGAACTCGGACTGGAGCTCGAACGCCTCGCGGAGATCCTTCGTGCGCACCAGCTTCTGAGCGAAGTCGAAGGTCGCGTTGGCGTTGGCCTGCGCGTGATCAAACCCCTTCGCGACCGCGGCGGTCAGGGTCGACTGGAAGGTCTGACCCGAGGTCTGGACCTGCTCGGCGACCTTCACGGCGTTCGTCATCATGGTGCCGACAGCGGTCCGAGCCTGATCGACGCTCTTCTCGGCGAAGTCGCGCATCTCGGTCGGGATCTCGAAGTTCGGGGTCTGCATCGATGTCTCCAGCAACATTCATGGAGCGGGACGCCGGATGCGTCCGCGTTGACGCGCTTCTATATGTTGCACCGCAACAAGAAGTCAAGTGCATGCTTCGGGGGCCATGCAGGACCCGGAAGCCCGATAAAATGCAGATCCGATGATCTCGCACAGTCATCGCATCGCGGCTGCAGCCCCGATAGCAGATTGCGTGCAAGCTGCGCCATTTATCCGATCGGCCAAGATTGCCGATCCCGGCAAGAGGCCGCTTCGCAAAAAACGATCTGCCTGTCCAGAGGGGCACGAACGGATCGTGAATGCTTGTGGTATACCAGACGGGCCGGGCCGCCTCGGATCATCGCGGCTGGGCCAGCGAATCCGGATGCTGCATCGCACCAGCCGCGGCTCCGGACAGACGGGCGTAGAGCCCCCGGAGCGCCGCCGCATGGGCGTCCAGGCCCATCGGCGCGGTGCGGAAGAGCCTGCGGGCCTCCGCCCCGAGCGACGCCGCCAGGGCGTCGTCCCGGAGCGCCGTGAAGGCCTCGGCGAGGGGCCCGACCTCCGGTGCGAGCACGAATCCGGTCCGGCCGTGCCGGACCTTCTCGGCGGCGCCGGAGCGGTCGGAGGCCACGACCGGGATGCCGGCCGCCAGCGCCTCGTAGACGGTGAGCGGGCCGGTCTCGTACCAGCGCGACGGCGCCGCCAGCGCCCGGGCGCGGGTCCGGAGCGTAGCCCAGACCGCCTCGGGCCTCTGCCATCCGATCACCTCCACGCCGTCCCGGGCACGCAGCTCCGCCTCCAGGGGGCCGGCGCCGATGAACAGGGCCGGAAGTCCGGCCCTCCGCGCGGCGTCGGCCACGAGGTCGGCGCCCTTCTCGCGGGTCAGGCGCCCCACATAGGCGATCGAGTCGCCGCGGGCGGGCGCGGCCGCGGGCCCCTCCGGAAGCCGGACGGGGTTGTCGATCCGATGATGCGTGAGGGCGTAGCCGCCGAGCAGAGCGCCCAGCCGCTGCCGGCTGGCGTCGCAGACATGGACGACGTGGAGCGGATGGCGCCGGCTGGCCCGACCGACGACCTGCCGCATCGCCGCGGCACGGGCGACCCGCACGAGCTTGTGCCCCCGGCTGCGGGGATCGCAGGGCGCCGCGAGGCAGGCGGCCGACAGGGGGGCGAGCCCGCAGGGCTCGGCCCGGTCGAAGCGGTAATAGACGCCGTTCGGGCAGGCCAGGGCGTAGTCGTGCAGCGTGACGACCAGCGGCACCCCGGTCTTCGACAGGACCGGAACGATCGCCGGCGACAGGGTCCGGGTCCATTGGTGCAGGTGGATACAGTCCGGCGGCGCGGCGAGGCCGGCGAGGGCCGCGGCGAGGCGGCGGGCGGCGGCGGCGTGCCAGATCCCGGCGGCGGCCGCCCGCGCGGCACCGAGCGACCAGATGTCGGGCAGGCCGAGATCGATCCGCTGGATCCCGGCATGGTCGAGGAGCGGATCGACGGCCCCCGAGATCGCCTGGATGTAGGTGACGGCGAGACCGGCCTCGGCGAGCCCGCGGGCCGATTCCAGCGCCACCTTCTCGGCCCCGCCGCTGGCGGCCGCGAACTCGGCCAGGATCACGACATGCACGGTGTCCCTCCCGGGGATCGCGTCGGTCTCGGGAGCCGGGAGGATGAAGGAGAGCGGTTTACGGGGGATCAACCGCGGCCGGATACAGATCTCTGCCCCGGATCAGAGCGGCGGAATTCCTGACGTGCACGTCGTCCTCGTCGCAGACCACGCCGCGATCAACGGCGGCCAGGCCAAGGTCGCGATCGAATCCGCCCTGGGGCTCGCCGCCCGGGGGATCCGCGTCAGCCTGTTCGCCGCGGTCGGCCCGGTGGACCCCCGGCTGGAGCCCGCCGGCATCCGGGTGGTCTGCCTGGAGCAGGACGACGTCACCACGGCGCGCAGCAAACTGGCCTTCGCCGCCCAGGCGATCTGGAACGGTGCGGCGCGCCGCGCCCTCGCGCGGGAACTCGCCGCCTGCGACCCCCGGGACACCCTCGTCCACGTCCACGCCTTCGCCAAGGCGCTGTCGCCGTCGATCGGCCCGGCGATCCGGGCCTCCGGGCTGCCGTGCCTCTACACGATGCACGAGTTCTTCCTCGTCTGCCCCACCGGCGGCTTCTACGCCTATCCGGAGCAGCGGATCTGCCATCGGACCCCGATGTCGGCCGCCTGCATCGCGGCGCATTGCGACGCACGCAGCTACCCGCGCAAGGTGGCCCGGATGGTCCGCCATGCCGGCCTCGCCCACGTGGCCCGGCTGCCGGATCTGTTCGCCCACGTCGTCACGATCAGCGATCTGCAGGAAAGCGTCGTCCGGCCGCTGATGCCCCCCGGCACCGTGTTCCACCGGGTCGACAACCCGATCGCGGTGGTGCAGGCGCCCCTGCGGGAAGGCGCGCCGGGCGACTTCCTGTTCGTCGGGCGGATCTCCACCGAGAAGGGCGCGCCGATCTTCGCGGACGCGGCCAGGCGCGCGGGGGTGCGGGCGGTCTTCGTCGGCGACGGCCCCCAGCGGGCCGATCTCGCGGCGCGCCATCCCGAGGCCGTCATGCTCGGCTGGCGCGACGCCGCCGGCGTACAGGCGCTGATGCGCCAAGCCCGGGCGCTGGTCTTCCCGAGCGTCTGGTACGAGGGCCAGCCGCTCACCGTCTACGAGGCCCTGGCCTGCGGGGCGCCGGTGATCGTCAGCGATGCCTGCGCGGGGCGGGAGGCGGTGATCGATGGCGAGACCGGGTTCTGGTTCCGCTCCGGCGATGCGGAGGCGCTCGCCGCCCATCTGCGCCGCCTGACCGACGACGGCCTCGCCGCCCGGATGGGCCGGGCCGCCCACGACCGCTACTGGACGGCGCCCCTGAGCCTCGACGCCCATCTCGACCGCCTCGAGGGCGTCTACGAGACGGTGATGCGCGGGGCCACCGCCCGCAGGAGGGGCCTGAGCCCGGTCGATCGGCCGCTCGCGACCACCTGACCCTGCCGCCGGTTCGGCCGTCCGTGCGCGGGACGCGGAGCCAGCCCGTCGGCGCCGCGCCGCCCGTCGCGCTGCCCGTCGCGCTGCCGCGGATCCCGACGCCGCGCGGGTGACGCCGGCGAGGCCATGGGCTGGACGCTTCGACCGGAAAGCCCATGCGGCCGCCGGAAAGATCGGAAACACCCGCCGTCCCTCGCGTTGATGCCCACCAGCACCCTTGCGTGCCTCCGTCACGGACGAGTGAGCGACATGGCCGAGACCCACAACAAGCCGAACGAAGCCAAGCCGGGCTTCCAGCAGGGCAGCGCCAAGCCGGGCGACGCCAAGAACCCCGACAACAAGCAGGAGAAGCTGAACGAGCGCCTGGACGAGGCCCTGGAGGAGACCTTCCCGTCGAGCGATCCGGTGTCGGTGAAGATCACCAAGTAGGCCCCCGGGCCTGCACCGGCCGGGCGGCCGTCAGGCCGCCCGGTCGTCCGGGACCGGCTCCCGCCCGCGGTCGATCAGGCTGCGGGCCTCGGGCCCCGGGACCGCACGGCTGAACAGGAAGCCCTGGACCTCGTCGTAGCCCTCCGCGCGGAGCATCGCGAGCTGCTCGACGGTCTCCACCCCTTCGGCGGTGGTGGCGATGCCGAGGCTGGCGCCCAGGCTCGCCACCGCCCGCACGATCGCCGTGCAATGGGTGTTCTCGCCGACCTGGCTCACGAAGGAGCGGTCGAGCTTGATCTTGTCGAAGGGGAAGCTGCGCAGGTAGCCGAGGCTCGAATAGCCGGTGCCGAAATCGTCCATCGCGATCCGGATGCCCAGGGCCCGCAGCTCATGCAGGGTCGCGAGATTGGCGGCGCTGTCGGCGAGCAGGACCGATTCGGTGATCTCCAGCTCGAGGCGCCGCGGGTCGAGGCCCGAGGTCGCGAGGGCGCCGCGCACGGTCTCGACCAGGCTGCGGTTGCGGAACTGGATCGGGGAGAGGTTCACGGCGAGGCGGATCGCCTCCGGCCAGGTCGCCGCCTCCGCGAAGGCGGTCTGCATCACCCAGGCGCCGATCGGGACGATCAGGCCGGTCTCCTCGGCCAGCGGCACGAACTCGGCCGGCGAAACCGGGCCGTGGTCCGGATGGGACCAGCGCAGCAGCGCCTCGAAGGCCAGGATCCGGTCGGAACGGGCATCCATCAGCGGCTGGTAGACCAGCGAGAACTGGCCGCGGGCGAAGGCCTCGCGCAGCTCGTTCTCGCGCCGCCGCCGCGCCTGCACCCAGGCATCCATCTCCGGCTCGAAGCACCGGAAGGTGCCGCCGCCCTCGGCCTTCGCCCGGTACAGGGCGAGGTCGGCGTTCTTCATCAGGGTTTCGGGATCGGTGCCGTCCCGCGGCAGGCAGGCGACCCCGATGCTGGTGCCGATATGGCAATCCTGGCCGTCCAGGCGGAAGGGCCGGCCGAGTTCGGCGATCACCCGGGCGATCAGCCCGTCGGCCAGGGCCGGGAGATCCATCCCCCCTACCAGGATGGCGAACTCGTCGCCGCCGAGCCGGGCCACGAGGTCGTCCTTGCGCAGGCAGCCGGCGATCCGCTCGGCCGCCTCGCGCAGGAGCGCGTCGCCGACCGGATGGCCCAGCGTGTCGTTGACGATCTTGAACTTGTCGAGGTCGAGGCAGAGCAGCACCGCCGCCTCCCCGTCCCGGGCGTGGCGGGAGATCGCCTCGGCGAGGCGGTCCCGGAACAGCACGCGGTTCGGCAGCCCGGTGAGCGCGTCGTGGTGCGCCATGTGGGCGATGCGGGCCTCGGCCCTCCGGCGTTCCGTCATGTCGATGGCGGCTTCGAGCACGGCCTGCCGCCCCTCGAACGGCATCGCCCGCTGGAACAGGGAGACCTCGATCGCCGAGCCGTCGGCGCGCCGGTGGAGGGCGCCGGTGGGCGGCAGGCCGAGCCCCGGCGCCGCGTCGGGGGGCATGGCGAGATCGGCCGGCGCCCGGCTCAGGAACTGCTCGCGGCTGTAGCCGTAATGGGCGACGGCCGCGTCGTTGACCGCCAGGAAGCGGTCGCGCGCGTCGGCCACGACCCACATCGGGACCGGGTTGTTCTCGAACAGGAGCCGGAACGAGGCCTCCCGGGCCTTGATGTCGCCGACATCCGTCATGGTGACCGAGAGGAGATCGCCGACGCAGCCCGCCTCGACCTTGAGGTAGAGCGTGCCGCCGTCGGACCGGGGGCGGCTCAGCTCGAAGGCGGAGCGCCCGCCCCGCTCGACCATGGCGGCGAGGGTCGCGATCGTCCGCGCGGTGATCGCCCCCGGAAAGAGCTGGCCGATGCGCTGCCATTGCAGGACCGCGGCGGGCCGCTCCAGGAGGCGCTCTGCGCCGCGGTTGAGGGCGACGATCTTGAAATCGACCGGGTGGCCCGCCGCGTCACGGATCGTGCTGAGGGCCAGGATCCCCTGGTCGGTGGCGGTGAACATCGCCTGGACGAGTTCGGTCCGGACGCTCGCCCCGTCGAACCCGATCAGCACGAACGGCTCGCCCCAGCGGTTGTCGAGGGGCACACCGACGAGGCGGGTCGAGGTCACGACGCCGGCATCCAGGCGATCGCACCGGCTGTAGGCGGGCTGGCCGGATCCGAGGGCGGCCGCGACCATCTCGCCGACGGGCTCGCGCAGCTCGATCGGGAGCGCGTCGACCGGGACGGTCTCGCTGGGACAGGGTTCCGCCGACGGGCCTTCCGACCCTTGCGCGAGCCAGGCGCCGAACTCCTGGCCCGCCCAGAGGATCCGGGCGGCCTGGCCGTTCCGGGTGGTCACCAGGGCGGCCCGGTCGGCGAGGCGGCCGAGGCTCCCGAGCACGACGGCCTCGTAGGACGGGATCGGTGCCCCCGGCGTCCGGCAATCCTGCCAGCGCCGAAGGATGTTGCGGCCCGTCTGTCCGTCGTCGTCGTGCGCGGTCACCGAGCCGCCCCAGTTGTTCACCGGGGGCCAGGAAGCTGGGACTTCGTTTAAGCCGGGTTCATGAGCCGACTTATAATCCCATGATACGTACTATTCCCCAGTTTGAGCTCGATTTTCAGGCCGCCTCGAGCAACCGGCGGGCGATCACCTGGGCCTGGATCTCCGCGGCGCCCTCGAAGATCGAGAGGATGCGGGCGTCGCACAGGATCCGGCTCACCGGGTATTCCAGCGCGAAGCCGTTGCCGCCGTGGATCTGCAGGGCGTTGTCGGCCGCCGCCCAGGCGACGCGGGCGCCCAGCAGCTTCGCCATGCCGGCTTCCAGGTCGCAGCGCTTGCCGGCATCCTTCTCGCGGGCCGAGAAATAGGTGAGCTGGCGGGCGATGTTGATCTCCACCGCCATCATGGTGAGCTTGTCGGCGACCCGCGGGAAGTTGACCAGCGCCTTGCCGAACTGGACCCGCTCCTCGGCGTAGCGCAGGCCGACGTCGAGGGCCGACTGGGCGACGCCGATGGCCCGGGCCGCGGTCTGGATGCGGGCCGATTCGAAGGTCTGCATCAGCTGGGCGAAGCCCTTGCCCTCGACCTCGCCCAGCAGGTTGCCGGCGGGCACCTCGAATCCCTCGAAGGCGAGCTCGTACTCCTTCATGCCCCGGTAGCCGAGCACCTCGATCTCGCCGCCCGACAGGCCCTGGACCGGGAACGGCTCCGCGTCGGTGCCCCGGGGCTTCTCGGCGATCAGCATGGAGAGGCCCTTGTGGCCCTTCTCCTCGGGCTTGGTGCGGACGAGCACCGTCATGATGTCGGCGCGGACCGGGTGGGTGATCCAGGTCTTGTTGCCGGTGATCTTCCAGGTGTCGCCGTCCTTCACCGCCCGCGTGCGGAGCGAGGCGAGGTCGGAGCCGGTATTCGGCTCGGTGAAGACGGCCGTGGGCAGGATGTCGCCGCTGGCGATCTTGGGCAGGAAGCGCTGCTTCTGCTCCTCGGTGCCGCCGCACAGGATCAGCTCAGCGGCGATCTCCGAGCGGGTGCCGAGCGAGCCGACGCCGATATAGGCGCGCGACAGCTCCTCCGAGACCACGCACATGGCGGTCTTCGGCAGGCCCATGCCGCCGTATTCCTCCGGGATCGTCAGGCCGAAGACGCCGAGCTCGGCCATCTTGGTGACGATCTCCATCGGGATGTAGGCGTTCTTCAGGTGCCACTCGTGCGCCTGATCGACCACTTCGGCCTTGCCGAAGCGGCGCATCTCGGAGCGGATCGCCTCCATGTCCTCGTCGAGGCCCGAGGCGCCGACCGTGGCCGAGCCGCTGCCGTCGCGCATCCGCGCCACCAGGGCGGCGCGGTTCTCGGGCGTGTTCCCCTCGGCGATCAGGGTCTCGACGGCGTCGGTGCGGTACTGCGCCACCTCCTTGGCGGTGAGCCCGAGCGAGCCGGTGAGGCGGACCATCTCGCCCTGGCTCATCGGGATGCCGGAGAACAGCTGGTCGAGATACTCGCCGGCGCCGATCCGGACGAGGAGCGACTCGGTCTCGCCGAACCGGCCCTCGGCCTGGAGGCGCTCGGCGTAGCCGCCGAGCTCGGCGACCGCCTCCGCGTAGGTCGCGAGCCATGCGAGCCCGTGGGCGGCGTGCTGCTCGCCCTCGAGCTTGGCCGCGTCGATCCGCCCGTCCGTTCCGAGGATCCGCGTGCGGACCCGGCGGGTCGCCTCCGCGACGAGGGCCTTGACGCTCTCGCCGGCGGCCCTGGCGAGGGTGGCGATATCCTGCGGCTCGGTCTGGATGGCGGGGGATGCGGACATGGTTTCCTGCTCGCGTGGCGTCTTCTTGGATCGGGTCTTTTAACCTGTCGCGGGCCGGAGCCGAAGCAGATTTCGTTTGGCTCGCCTTGAACTCAAGTTGAAGGCCGGAGCTCACGGGCCGATGCGCAGCCCATGAAAGTCAAGGCCGGGCCGGTGCGGCGATACGCGTCGGTCCCGACACTGATGATCCGTCCGCCGCCCTGCCGAAAGCTGTTCGCCAGACCGTGCCCGGCTCAGCGCCTCTGCTCGCAGCGCGTCTTCACGTAGGCCCCGTCCTCGCCCTTGAAGCCTGTACTGGCTGCCAGCACCGGGCCCTGAACGAGGCATTCCTGAAGCGTGTGGGCCGGCCCGGTGACCACGTCGAGGGCGGTCTCGCGGGAGCAGTCCGGGGCCTGGACGGAGGCGGCGCAGATGAGCGCGACGACGATGATCTGGTTCATGGGGCCTCCCGTATGGGCCCGACTCTCGAGACGGCGGGCGGCGTCTACCGAAAGATGGGCCGCCGGAACTGGTTCCATCGGCCCGGACGCCCGTCCTCGCGAGCGGAGCATAGCGATGACGGAGCGGGTCACACCAGCGCGGTGAGATCCGCACCCGACTCGATCGCCTCCGGGCTGGGCACGCGTCCCTCGCCCAGCAGGTGCAGGAACGCCGTGAAGGCCGGGTTGCGGCCGATGCTGCAGGCGGCCACGGCCCGGTCTTGGCGAACATAATAGGCGATGAAGTCCAGCGCCGCCGGATCGCCCTGCAGGATGATCCGATCGAAATCCGGCGCGTAGCCGCCGTAATCCAGGCGCTTGTCACCCTGGTTGCTCCAGAAGAACGGCGCGCCCGCGAAGGCGCCGCTGGCGCCCAGCATCGCCCGGGCGACGTGGGTGCCGTGCTGCTGCGCCAGACGCCAGTGCTCGATCCGGGCGGTGACGCCGCTGCCGCGCTCCGGGAAGGCCGCGATGTCGCCGGCGATCCAGACGTTGTCGGCGAGCTTCAGATCGGCGCCGACCGGGAGGCCGCCGGTCTCGTCCGGCTCCACCCCGGCGACGATCCCGGTCTCCGGCGCGGCGCCGGCGCCGATCAGCACGAGATCGGCCGGCAGCCGCGTGCCGTCCGCGGTCTCGACGGCCTCGACGGAGCCGGTGCCGGCGATCCGCGCGACCTTGCCGGTCACGAAGGTCACGCCGTTGCCGGCGTGGTAGCGCTTCAGCGCCGCGCCCACGGCCTCACCGAAGCGCTTGGCGAAGGGGATCTCCTCCCGCGCCAGCACCGTCACCGACAGGCCGCGCTTGGTCAGGAAGGCCGCGGCCTCCAGGCCGATGAAACCCGCGCCGATCACCACCACGCGCTTGGCCTGCTCCGCCGCGGCGCTGAGCCGCACCGCATCGTCGAGGCTGCGGAGCGTCATCACGCCGTCGAGATCGCGGCCGTCGAAATCCGGCACCACCGCGCGGCTGCCGGTGGCGATCAGCAGCGCGTCGCCGGTGAGCACCCGGCCGTCCGCCAGGGTGACGCTGAGGCGCGCCGGATCGATCCGGACCGCCTCGGCCTCGATCCGCTCGACCTGGTGGGCGGCGGAGAAATCCGGCTCCAGCAGGGTCTTCTCCGCCGGGGTGGGCTTGGCCAGGAACTGCTTGGACAGCTTGGTCCGGTCGTAGGGCGGGTGCCCCTCGCGGCCGACCATCGTGATCGCGCCCGCAAAACCCTCGCGCCGGAGCGTGGTGATGCAGGCGGCCGCCGCCGCCCCGGTGCCGACGATCAGGACCTGTCCGAGGGGCGTCCGTGCGTGCCGGGCCGGAGCGGGCTCGGGGGTCAGCGTCGCCACCGCCTCGCCGCCCTCGATCCGGACGGGATAGCGGGTCAGCGCGTCCAGCGCCGGCGGCTCCTCCAGGCTGCCGTCGGCGAGGGCGAAGGCCGCCTTGTGCCAGGGGCAGTAGAGCCGGCCGCCGCAGATCTCGCCCTTGGCGAGCGGCGCCCCGAGATGCGGGCACTTGGCCTGGAAGGCGCGCACGCCGTCGGCGTCGCGCACGAACAGCACCGCGTCGTCGCCCGCCTTGCCCTCGGCCTTGCCGCCGAGCGGGATCGCGTCGAGGGCGAGGCGGATCTCGCGGGGCTTGCCCGAATCCAGGTGTTCTTGGTCCATCCTCGCCTCGCCCGGTGCCGGCCCGTGCGCACCAAACCGCGAAGCCCCGAAGGGTTTCCGCGCCTTCCGTCGCAGGCCCGGCGCCTCAGCCCCGGCTCGCCACCGCCACGCCGAGGGCGGCGAGCGCCATGCCGGCGCCCTGCAGCGGGGTCAGCACCTCGCCGAACAGCAGGTAGCCGAGCACGGCCGCGACCGGGGGCACCAGGAAGAACAGGGCGGCGACGCCCGCCACCGCCCCCCGCCGGATCAGCACCAGCAGCAGCAGGATCCCCGCGACCGAGTTGACCAGGACCGCCCAGCCGAGGCCGAGCCACAGGGCGGGGGCGGGGTCGAACGCGGTGCTGCCGAAGGCCAGCGCCAGCGGGATGGCGCAGGCCATGCCGCCGACGAACTGGAGGGTCGCGCCGGCCAGCAGATCGACCCGGCCGCCGGTGCGCTTCTGCCAGAGCGTGCCGAGGGTCAGCGCCAGCACCGCCAGGAGGCTGACGGCGAGCGCCAGCGGCGGGATCCCGGACGGGTCCGTGGCCCCGAGCTTCGGGGCGAGCACGAGGCCCGTGCCGACGAAGCCCATCATTATGCCCAGGGCCCGCCGCCCGCTGACGCGCTCGCCCAGCAGCGGCTGCGCCAGGAGTGCGGTGAGCAGCGGCTGGAGGCTGCCGACGAGGGCGGCGATGCCGGCCGGCAGCCCGTGGCTCACCGCCCAGAAGACCCCCGACAGGTAGACCCCCTGCATCAGGAAGCCCGCGATGACGGGGTCGCGCCAGCCCGCCCGGTCCCCGGGCCAGCGCACCCGGGAGGCCGTGGCGATCAGCGCCAGCACCAGGGCGACGGCCGTGAAGCGGATTGCCGTGAAGGCCAGCGGATCCACGTGCGGCACCACCGCCCGGGCGGAGATGAAACCCGTGGCCCAGATCGGGATGAACAGCGCCGGAAGGGCGCCGGCCGCGAGCGGCGACGGGCGTGAGAGCGTAGGCATGTCCGCCGGACGGAGCATGCCGGCGCGCCTGGCGCAACGGTGATCGCGTCCGCCCGCCGGAGCGCGGCCGCCACCGGGGGCCGGCGTGGCGCGGACGCGTCACCGGGCGGCGATCGGGACCGGATCCGGCCGGCGGCGTTGACGCGCGGGTGCCGGCACCGTTCATCGGCGGGCCTCTCCCCGGGGAGGATCACGAGATCGAGGATCGTTGGACACCCGTGAAACCTCTCCGCAGCGGATTGCAGATCATGGGCGTCGCCGCGCAGCGCTTCGTCTCCCATGACGGCTGGGCGATCGCGAGCCACATCGCGCTCTCGAGCCTGACCTCGCTGTTCCCGTTCCTGATCCTGCTGGCGGCGCTGGCCGGCCTGTTCGGCACGCAGTCGCTCGCCGACGAGGCCGGGGTGCTGATCTTCGACGCCTGGCCCCGGGAGATCGCCAAGCCGATCGTCGGCGAGGTCCACCGGGTGCTCACCGAGCAGCGCAGCGGCGTGCTGACGCTCGGCGCGCTGTTCGCCCTGTACTTCTCCTCCTCGGGGGTCGAGAGCCTGCGGGTCGGGCTGAACCGGGCCTACGGGCTGCGCGAGAGCCGGCCCTGGTGGCTGACCCGCCTCGAATCGATCGGCTACGTGATCTGCGGGGCGTTCGCGATGCTGGCCTTCGCGCTGCTCGTGGTGCTGGGGCCGCTGATCTGGCGCAACGTCGTCCTGGTGGCGCCGGGGCTGGAGCCCCTGAGCCTCACCGTGGCGATCGGGCGGATCGCCGTGACGGCCCTGCTGCTGACCGTCGTCCTGGTCATCGCCCACAAGTTCGTGGCGGCCGGACGGCGCTCGATCCTGTCGGTGCTGCCGGGGATCGGGGTGACGCTGGTCCTGTGGTTCTTCGCCGGCCTCGGCTTCGGCTACTACCTCGACCGGTTCTCCAACGCCTACGCGTCGACCTATGGGGGTCTGGCCACCGCGATGGTGTTCCTGGTGTTCCTCTACTGGCTCGCCGCCATGTTCCTGTTCGGCGGCGAGATCAACGGCACGGTGATCGCCGCCCGCCGCAGCCGCCTGCAGGCGAAGATGCTGGCCCGCCGGGCCGAGAGGGAGGGACGATGGACCGGATCGAGCACCTGACGATCCGCGCGAACGGCGCCGATCTGCATGTGGCGCGCTGCGGCACGGGCACGCCGCTGCTGCTGCTCCACGGCTGGCCGGAATTCTGGCTGACCTGGGAACCCGTGATGGCGCGCCTGGCCGCCCGCCACACCCTGATCGCCCCGGATCTGCGCGGCTTCGGCGACAGCGACAAGCCCGCGGGCGCCTTCGGCCCGCCGGAGCAGGCCGCCGACATGGTGGCGCTCCTCGACGCCCTCGGGATCGACCGCGCCGGCATCGTCGGCCACGATGTCGGCGGAGCGGTGATCCAGGCCCTCGCCCGGTCTCACCCGGAGCGGTGCGCCGGCCTGTTCCTGTTCGACTTCGTCTATCCGGGGATCGGCCCCCGGCTCGGGGCGCCGGACCGCCTCACCGAGATCTGGTACCAGTCCTTCAACCAGATGGACCTGGCGGTGACGCTGGTGGGCGCCAGCCGGGAGAGCTGCGCCGCCTATATCGGCCACTTCCTGCGCCACTGGTCGCACCGGACGGGAGCGTTCGACCCGGTGCTGGACGCCTTCGTGGACAATTTCCTGAAGCCCGGAAACCTCGCGGGCGGCTTCGCGCATTACCGGGCCGCCCATGCCGGGCGGATCGCGATGCTCAAGGGCGAGGCCCCGGCCCTGCCGCCGATCGGCGTGCCGACCTGCGTGCGCTGGGCCGAGCACGACCCGATCTTTCCCTTCGCCTGGACCGACCGCCTGGGCGAGACCTTCTCGGATCTCGATCTGGCGCTGTTCCCGGGGGTGGGGCACTTCCCCCACCGGGAGGATCCCGACCGGGCCGCCGCGGAGATCGCGGGGTTCTTCGCGCGGATCGGGTGGGCGTGAGGGCGTCCCCTCCCCGCACGGGGAGGCGGACGGCGTGCGCGCAGCGGCGCCCGGGCAGCCTCACGCGGCCAGCGCCAGCCCCTCGTCGTCCTCCGCCTCCGCCGCCATGAACTGGGCCCGGGCGAGCTCGGCGAAGCGCCCATTCTGCCCCACCAGCTGGTCGAAGGTGCCGGCCTCGACGATCCGGCCCTCGTGGAACACCAGGATGCGGTCGGCGTCGCGGATCGTCGCGAGGCGGTGGGCGATCACGAAGGTGGTGCGGCCCTCCATCACGGTCTCCAGCGCGCCCTGGAGCTTGCGCTCGGTGGCCGCGTCCAGCGCCGAGGTCGCCTCGTCGAGGATCAGGATCGGCGGGTTTTTCAGGAGCGCCCGGGCGATCGAGAGCCGCTGGCGCTCGCCCCCCGAGAGCGACCGGCCGCGCTCGCCGATCACCGTGTCGAGCCCGGCGGGCTGGCGCGCCATGAAGGCGCTGGCCTGGGCCCGCTCCAGGGCGTCGAGCATCTCTTCATCCGTGGCGTCGGGGCAGCCGACCTGCAGGTTCTCGCGGATCGAGCGGGCGAACAGCATCGGCTCCTGGAACACCACGCCGATGTTGTGGCGGAGGGACGACAGGCCGACGTCGCGGATATCCATCCCGTCGATGCGGATCGCGCCGGCGGCCGGGTCGAAGCTGCGGTGCAGGAGGCCGAGCGTCGTCGACTTGCCCGATCCGGTGGTGCCCACCAGCGCGATCGTCTCGCCGGGCTTCGCCGAGAACGAGACGCCGTCGAGCGCCTGACGCCGGCCATCGTACGAGAAGGCGACGTCCTCGAAGGTGACCTCGCCGGCAAAGCGCGCCACCTGCCGGGCCTGCGGCCGGTCGGCCACCGCCGGGACGGTGTCGTAGATCTCGAAGAACTCGGCGATCTTGGGCGCCTGCTGGAACAGGCCGTTGACGAAGCCCACCACGTGGTCGAGGCGCGCCACGAAGGCGGTGGCGAGGCTCATGAAGGCCACGACCTCGCCCACCGTGGTGGTGCCGGCCTGATAGAGCCAGATGCCGGTGACGAAGATCGCCGTCATGGTGATGGTCGCCGAGGCGCGGGTCGCCACGTTGGCGAGCGCCCACCAGGACAGGACCGGGATCTGCGCGGCGAGCAGGTTGGTGATGATGCCGCGCATCGCGTCCTTCTCGGCCTTGGCGCGGGTGAAGGACTGGATCACCGCGACGTTGCCGAGCGCGTCCGAGGCGTGGGCGGCCAGACCCGAGTTGAACTCCTCGACCTGCCCCTGGAGCGCCTCGGTCCGGCGCATCACGAAGGTGGTGAGCGCCGTGAAGGCCAGCACCAGCACCACCAGGATCGAGCCGAGCTGCCAGTTGATCAGGAGGGTCATCGGCAGGAGCACGCCGAGCGAGACCAGGGCGACGAGGTGGTCGCGGAAGAAGCCGAGCCACAGCCACGCCATGCCGTTGGTGCCCTCCAGCATCGCCTTCAGAACCCGGCCCGAATGGTTGGCCGAGTGGAAGGCGAGCGGCAGGTCGAGGACGTGCTCGAAGTAGCTCGCCATCGACGACAGGCGGTTGCGGTGGGCGAGCCGGTCGGCGTGGAGCGCGATGAACACGCCCGCCGCGATGGTGAAGAAGCCGAACGCCACCCAGGCGGCCAGCAGCGGCAGCATGGTGCCCATGGCGTCGCCGCCGCGCTTGAGATGGGTCAGCTGGTCGATGATCCGCCCCATCAGCAGGGGCTCGGCGAAGGCCGCGATCGCCAGGACGACGTTGGTTGCGGCCAAGCCTATGGCCAGCCGACGCTCCGCCTTCAGGAAACCCAGGACCCGCCCGTACAGACGAACCATCGTACCGCTCCGCCACCCCTGGCGCGGCCCGTGTGACCCGGGTCTCACGCCGTCTCTGACGGGTTCGCACGGCCGGCTTCAGCGCCGAATCCGGGTCAAACCCCTCTTGGGAAACGGGTATGCCAGCGCCCGCCTGAACGGGCGATGACGGACTGATACAGGTTCGAAACAGTCGCCTTTACGGTCCGTTCAGCCCGATGCCCTAGGCTCGGCGCGGGCCGCCTGCGTCGCGGATGCGAGCGCGGTGCAGCTCTGTCCGGAAAGCCCGTCGGGTCATCGTCCCATGGATCTCGCAACCGGTGTCGGACTGCTGGGCGGCGTCGGCGTGGTGTTCACGCTGATCATGATCGATGGCGGCAACTTCGCCGCCTATTTCGACAAGCATGCGGTCATCGTCATCTTCGGCGGATCGGTCATGGCGACGATCATCCGCTTCCCCTTCGCCACCATCGCCCACGGCCTGCCGATGGGCCTGCGCTACGCCTTCACCATGCGCGCGGTGAGGCCGCACGACCTCATCGAGGAGATCACCACGATCGCCGAGGTGGTCCGCAAGAGCGGGCCCATGGCCCTGGAGAACGTAGAGATCTCCGACCCCTTCCTGGCGCAGGGGGCCCGCTACGTCGCCGACGGCTACGACCGCGAGTTCATCCGCGACACGATGGAGCGCGACCGCGACAACTTCCTCATGCACCTCGACGAAGGCTCGAAGATCTACCGCGCCTTCGGCGACTGCGCCCCGGCCTGGGGCATGATCGGCACGATCCTCGGCATGGTGACGATGTTCGCCAACATGTCCGATCCCTCGAAGCTCGGCCCCGCCATGGCGACCGCGCTTCTGGCCACGCTCTACGGCGCGCTCATCGCCAACCTCGTGGCCCTGCCGATCGCCGACAAGCTGCACGTGAAGCTGGAAGAGGAGGACGTCTCCCGCTCGCTCATCATCGACGGCATCCTGATGATCCGCGACCAGAGGAGCCCGACCCTCGTCCGCGAGATGCTCGTCGCCTACCTGCCGCACCACCACCGTGGGTCGTTCGAGGAGGCGGCCGCGTGACCGCCCGGACCGCCCCGGCGGAGCGCCCGCGGATGGCATGACATGGCCAGGAAGAAGCGCGGCGGCGCGCATGGCGGCCACGGCTGGTTCGTCACCTTCGCCGACCTGATGGCGCTGCTGATGAGCTTCTTCGTGATGATCGCCGCGTATTCGACGCAGGACCAGAAGAAGATGCAGATGGTGGCGGGCTCCATGCGCGACGCCTTCGGCGTGAACACGGAGTCCAAGTTCGCCGGCATCATCGAGACCGACGGCCTGCCGGCCGCCGACCACGTGAAGCACCTGCGCGATATCCCTCCCGAGCAGGCCACCGACCGGACCACGCCGCCGCGGCTCGACAAGAGCAGCGAATTCGGCCTGACCGACACCGGCAAGCCGGAGAATTTCGGCCTCGCGGCCGCCTCCCTGCGGCAGGCCCTGCAGAGCCTGCCGGACTTCGCCGAAGTGTCGAAGAACGTCGTGATCGCCCGGACCGAGCAGGGGCTCGACGTGTCGATCGTCGACCAGGACGGGCGCTCGATGTTCCCGGAAGGCTCGACCCGGCCCAACGACCGCACCCGGCGCCTGCTGGAGAAGCTCGGCCCGGCCCTGCGCCAGATGCCGAACCGGATCGCCGTCACGGGCCACACCGCCACGGACCGCCCCGGCCGGCGTCCCGCCGCGCCCCCGTGGGACTTGTCGGCGGGCCGCGCGGTCAGCGTCCGGGAGATCCTGGCCGGCGCCGGCGTTCCGGACGACCGGTTCGCCACGGTCGCCGGCAAGGCCGACACCGAGCCGATGTTCCCCGACAACCCCTACATGCCCGCCAACCGGCGCGTGACGGTGACGCTGCTCAAGGAGGCCCCGCCGGTCCCGAACGTGAAGGGATTGCCGTGAGGACGCCGCGGCGCCGGGCCCGCCGGTCAACCGCTTCTATCGGGCGGTGAGCAGAGCCCAGTAGACCTTGTACTTCGAGCCCGGGGCGTAGGCGGTGGCGATTCCCATCCGGGTCGCTTCGGGCGCCAGCATGGTGGCGTCGTGGGGCGGGCTCTCGCGCCAGCCGGAGAAGGCTTCGGCCAGGGTGTGGTAGCCGGCCGAGAGGTTGGCGTTCACGTTGGCGTAGCCGAGCCGTTCCACGGCAGCCTTGACGGTCTGCGCCCGGCTCGGCCGGTCGGCCAGGGCCATCGCGGCCGCCTCGGCCTCGGCCAGGCGCTGCAATTCGGGATCGACCGTCAGGGGCGGCGCGCCGCGGTTGCGGCGGTAGGACGAGATCATGTCGCGGGCCGCCGCGACGTCGATCTGCGCGCTGTTGCTGGCGAGGGGCAGGTAGATGCTCGGCAACGCCGCGGTGCTCGGCGCCTGGGTGGCGCAGCCGCCGAGCAGGGCTGCCGCGGTCAGCGCCGCCGAGCCCGTCGCGCGCCCCAGCATCCTGCCCGTGATCCGGCCGAGCCCGCGCCCCGCATGCCGACCGTCCCGATCGCGTCTCGTCACGACTTACCCATCCCTGCGACGGTCCAGCCGCCCCGGCGGCATATAGGCGCTGCCGGGCCGTCGCGCATCGGACGATTAGGGCTTCCTCAAAGACCTGTCGTCTAAACGTGCACCGACCTCACGACCGAGCGTTCCCTGACCATGCTGGAGACGCCCCGCGATCGCGCCGTCGATGGGCCTGCCGGCCCGTCGGCCCAGGCCGAATCGGCCACCGATCCCGACGCCGCGGCGACGCTCGCGTTGCAGCAGGCGATCATCCGTGCGCAGGCCGGCCTGCTGGCGCGTCAGGAGCATGCCCTGGCCGCCGCCGGGACTTGGCTGTGGTCGTGCCGCCTGGATGACGGCGCCCTCGATTGGTCCGGGGGAGTCCACGATCTGTTCGGCATCCCCCGGGGCGCGGCGCTGCACCGCCCGCGGATCCTGGAATTCTACGAGCCGGCCTCGCGGCGGCTGCTGGAGTCGATCCGCCGCCGGGCCATCGCCGGGCACGCGAGCTTCCGGCTCGATGCCGAGATCCGCACCGCCTGCGGCCGGCCGCGTTGGATCCGGATCCGCGCGGCGGTCGAGACCGAGGGCGGACGGCCAGCCCGGCTCTTCGGAACCAAGCAGGACGTCACCGAGGAGATCGCCCGGCTGGCCGAGCTGAGCCGGCGCGCCGACCGCGACCCTCTCACCGGACTGGCGAACCGCCACGCCTTCGAGGCGCAGTTCGACGCCGGATCGTCCGGCGCCGGACCGGATCCCCTCGGTGCCCTGATCCTCATCGACCTCGACGGGTTCAAGCCGGTCAACGACCTCCATGGCCATATCGCCGGTGACCAGTGCATCCGGCGCTCCGCCGCGCGGCTCGCCGCCATCTGCCGGGACGCGGCCCTCGTGGCGCGCATCGGCGGCGACGAATTCGCCGTGCTCCTGCGGGCGCCCGTGGATCTCCGCGCGCTGGCGGAGTGCGGCCGGCGCATCGTCGCCGCCCTGAGCCGGCCGATTCCGTATCGCGGACAGATGGTGCGGATCGGCGCCTCCGTGGGCATCGCCCTGGAGGTCAAGACCGGCATCGCGACGGGCGGCAGCCGGACCCGGCTGTTCGAGCGGGCGGATGCGGCGCTCTACGCCGCCAAGGATGCGGGCGGGAACGCCGTCCGCATCGCCGTCGGGAGCGGCTAGTCAGCCGCCTGCGCTCCGCAGGCTGCGGTCGCGCGGAACCCGGGCCGAGTCGCCCCCCTCCGGGACATCCGTCGGCTGGATGAAGCGGCTGGCGATCTCGCCCATGGCGCTCTGCATCGTGTCGAGGCCCTGCACGGTGACGATGCTGGAGCCGGGCCCGAGCGGCGGGATGAAGCCCGCCTCCGAGAGGGTCGAGAACACGGAGAAGTTCAGGTCGGTCACCACCTTCTGGCCGAGGCTCACGTCCACGATCCAGACGAGCAGCTCGAATTCCAGGAAGGGATCGCCGATCTTCTTGAACACCACCCGGGGCGCGGGCTCCTTCAGGACGTCGGAATGGCCCTGCGCGCAGGCCGCGATCATCTCGGCCGCACGGACCGGGTCCTGGTTGCGCAGGACGCTGACCGTGATGCTGACGCGCCCCGTCCGGTCGCCCCGCACCCGGTTCTTCACCACCCCGGAGATCAGGTTCGAGTTCGGCACGATCACGGCCGAGCGGTCGAAGGTCTGGATCTCGGTGGAGCGGACCGAGATCCGCTTCACGATGCCCTCCTGATCGCCGATCACCACCTGGTCGCCGACCCGGATCGGGCGCTCCCACAGGAGCAGCAGCCCGGAGACGAAGTTGTTGACGATCGACTGCAGGCCGAAACCGATACCCACCGACAGGGCGCCGGCCACGATGGTGAGCTTCTCCAGGCTCAGGCCCAGATACGAGAAGGCGAGCGCCAGCGCGATCAGGAAGCCGCAATAGCCCGCCACCGTGGTGATCGAGTTGCGCAGGCCCGCATCGAGGTCCGTGGCCGGCAGATAGGTGTTCTCCAGCCAGCGCTGCACGCCGCGGGTGATGAACACGCCGACCACCAGGATGCCGATCCCGAAGGCGATGCTGGAGAGCGAGATCGTGACGTCGCCGACCTTGAAGCCGAAGAAGGCCTGCCGGACCGAGGAGACGATGTCGGTGGAATCCAGGCCCCAGGGCGCCAGCACGAGGATCGCGGCCGCGAGGAACAGGACGAGCCGGGCGGCGCCGGTCGCCAGGACAGAGATCTGGTTCAGCGAGCGCTTGCGCAGGCCCGTATTGGCCTGGAGCGTGGTGGCGAGCCGGGTCTCGTCGCTGAGCGCGCGGCCGACGAAGATGTCGACGCTCTGGACCAGCAGGTAAAGCAGGACCAGGACGCTGGCGTCCCAGATCAGCTGGTCGATCAGGAACGCCGCGAAGGCGACGTAGCCGACCAGCGCGCCGAGCCCGATCAGCGCCACCGCGGCCCAGCCGAGCAGCCGCGCCGGCCCGCCGATGCCCGTGGTGGTCTTGGTCGGCACGTAGGGGCCGAAGCAGGCTTCCTCCTCCTGCTCGGTATCGGCGAAGCGGTGGAGGCCGACGGCCAGGATCAGGGCCGTGGCGACCGCCCCGATGCCCCGCGTGGCGATGGAGATCGGCAGGGCCGCCGAGATCCCGGAATTCAGGGCCTCCACGGACTTCACCACGGTGATCACCGTGGCGATGCCGACCGCGAGCCGGGTCAGGCGCGTGGCCGCCGCATCGCTCACCGGGGCCGGCCGCCACGCCGGCTTCTCGGGGCTGAGCAGCCCGTCGCAGAGGGCCTCCACGAAGGCGATGAAGGCGAGCCCCCCGAGGATCGCGGCGGCCACCGGCAGGAGCCGGGACGGCAGCAGGTTGGTGGCGTCCAGCGCGTAGTAGACCGCGTAGGACCCGGCCACCGCCGGCACCGTGCCGAGCAGGATCACCCGCCAGGCGGCGAGCATCACGGCGCGCCGCGACGGATCGGTCCGGGCGGCGTCCCGGCGGGCGCCCTTGGGGGCGATGTTGCGCCGGCCGAAATACAGCGCCACCGAGATCCCGAAGGCGAGCCCCAGGAACAGCAGGTTGGTGAGGCTGCCGTTGCGCGAGAACAGCAGCCCGATATCCGAGACGGCGCTCTGCAGGGCGCGCGTGTCCCGGGGCACGTCGCCCATCACCTTGGTCCAGAGGCCGGGGCCGACCAGGGGCTGGGAGCGCTGGAGCAGGTCGCGGGTGAAGGATTCGCGGCGGCGGTTCGAGACCCGGTCGACGATCTGATCGCCCTGCACCACCAGGGCGCGGGCGAGGCGCTGGGTCTCGTCGATGCGGGTGACGGCGGCCTCGCGCTCGCCGCGCTCGGCGGCGACATCGGCGCTCTCCTGGGTGTCCTTCGGCTTCGGACCGAGCTGGGCGAGGCGCTCGCGCGCGGCCTCCAGCGGCGCGTCGAGCCGGGTGACCAGGGTGCGGATCTCGTCGGTGACCGTGACGGCGCTGTCGCGGATGGCCGTGAGGTCGGCCACCGTCAGGTCCGTATGCCCGAGCTGCTTCTCGCGGGCGTCGAGCTCGGCCTTGGCGGCGTCGAGCTTGGCCCGGACCTTCTTGAACTGCTCGGGGACTTCGGCCTTGGCGGCCGGCGGGGCTGCGGGCTTCGCCTCGGACGGCTTCGCGCCGGTCGCCTGCGCGTCGGGCGCCTTCGTGTCCGGCGCCTTCGTGTCCGGCGCCTTGCCGTCCGCGGGCTTGGCCTCGGGCGCGGGCTTGCCGTCCGCGGGTTTGTGATCCGCGGGCTTGGCGGCGGGCGCCGGATCCTGGGCGAAGGCCGGCAGGGTCAGGGCCGCCGGGGTTGCGAACACCAGCGCGGCGAACAGAACGAGCAGGCGGGACAGGCGCGACGCGCCTTCCGGCTTCCGGATCCGCGCTGGGATATGATGCATGAGCAACCTCTCGTCGGGCGCACGGCGGCCGGCCGGGGTCCGGCATCGGCGAATCGGCGGCGATCGGGGACCGGGCGGGCCTCCTGGCGGCCGGGCGCTCTGGGCGAGCAATAGGGCGAAAGCGTGCCCCTGCCCACCCCGGCGCCGGATCCGGCGCCAGCCGGCCGCTGTGGGTGCGTCCCCGCGGCCCATCCGGAAAAGCTTCACAAGGGTGTCACGCTGGGATTAGATGAACACCTGATGGACAGGGCCTTTTCGTCGCTACGCGAAAGGGCGCGGCCGGTGGCGATGCCGGCCCGGCCCGGCCGCGTTCCGGATGCTACCGCATCGACCGGCGCCCCCACGCGCCGGCCCGCCGCCCTGTTGTTCCCTCCGCCTCTCCCGTCAAGCCGTCGCTCCGCGCGCCGGCTCGTCCTGCATCGGCCGCGGGCCGGTTCGGACGGGCCGGCGGGGCGGCGGCCTGGTCCCGCGCGTTCTCCGCGCCAGAGCTAGTCCGAAGAGTCGCGCCGATGATGGATCTCCAAACCCTCGTCCTCAACGCGGATTATCGGCCGCTCTCGTACAATCCGCTCTCCCTCTGGTCGTGGAAGGACGCCTTCACGGCCCTGTTCCTCGACCGCGTCACCCTGGTGGCGAGCTACGACGTCGAGGCACGGTCGCCCTCGCGCTCCCTGCGGGTCCCGAGCGTGGTCGCGCTGAAGAACTACGTGGCGCTGGCCCGCAGCCCGGCCTTCACCCGCTACAATATCTACCTGCGCGACGGGTTCAGCTGCCAGTATTGCGGCCTGCGGCTGCCCTCGGGGGGCCTGACCTTCGACCACGTGGTGCCGCGCTCCCGGGGCGGGCTGTCGAGCTGGGAGAACGTCGTGGCGGCCTGCTCGCCCTGCAACCTGCGGAAGGCCAACCGCACGCCGGCCGAGGCGGACATGCCGCTGATGACCGAACCCCGGCGGCCGACGCGCTACGAGCTGCACCACCGGCAGCCCGAGTTCGACCACCGCCAGTACCATCACACCTGGCTCGATTACCTGTACTGGGACAGCGAGCTGGAGAACTGAGCGCGGCCCGCGGCCCTTACCAGACGGGCTCGCGGCGGGGCGGCTCGTTGTACATCGGGACGTTGGGGTTGCGCGGCAGGTAGTCCCGTATCAGCACCGGCGGCGGAACGGCCGGCACCGGCCGGACCCGCACGACGCGGCGGACCACGCGCGGTTCGGCCCGTTCTCCCGGCCATGCCGGCGAGGATGCGAGAGCAAGAGCGACGCCGGTGAGGAGCAGGCGCCCGGCCCGCAAGCGGAACAAGGCGCGCATCAGAATTTCAGGGCCGCGCCGGCGCGAACGGTATTCAAGTTGACCTTGTGGCCATCGAAATCACTGAACAGCACATATTGATATTCAGCACGCAGGAGTATGTTCGGTGTAATCGCATACTCGATGCCAGCCCCTGCCGCGACACCGCCGACCACCTTGGTTTTCGACTGAGACTGGATCGACGTGTAGGGCGTGCCGTTGTAGGGCGCCGTGGAACTGAAACTCGTGTAGCCGAAGCTGTTCACATAGGTCGGTGTTCCGGCCAGATTCGCATTGTAGGCGTTCAGGTTGAACCCATAGTTCTGATAGGTCGTCGTATCGGCAATCCGCGCCCGTCCGATGGCCACGCCGCCGGTCACATAGGGGAGGAAGTTGCCCAGCGCGTATCCGACTCGCGCGCGGAGCGTGCCGTAATCTTCGACTCGGGTTGCCGTCGATCCGGAGAGATTCACCGCTTGATAGAAGCCTGCTGCGGTGGTCTGGCTGCGCGCAAGCCCATCGCTCGACACGCCCATCCGGTCGAAATAGGTGTAATCGGCCTCGACGCCGAAAACGAACTGGTCGAACTGAGCATTGTAGCCGGTGAAGGCACCGAAGCTCCCGGAGCCCACCCGCGTCGACAGCGGATTGAGCAGCGTCGAAGCGCGAAAATCGGATTCGCCGGTCGTGTCGTGCGAGTCGCGGTAGATCAGCGGCTGCAACGCGCCCCGACTGCCGAGGCCCGCCGACGTGTATCCGCCATGGACGCCCAGATACACGCCGCTCCAGTCGACCACCGGAGCCGGGACCGGATCGTAATCGGCGCCGCGCAGGTAATCGTAGTCCAGATCGGCGGCGCGGGCGGTGTTCACGCCGCAGAGACCGAGAACCGCCAGCAGCGGAAAGGTGACGGTACGCATCGGGATCGTCCTGGGACAGCAAGAGACGGCAGCGGATCGAGCCTCACCCCGGTGATACGTCGGTAACCTTAATTCTCCGTTGCTGAACACGATGACGGATTTCCAATCCGGAGATTGCAACCCCGGCGTGACGCGCCGGGTATTGGCGGCGTTCAGGCCCGGATCGACCGGAACGGGGCGTGGAAACGCGAAACGGCGCGGAGAGCCTCCGCGCCGTCATCGCCTGTCGGTGGGATCGGGACCGAGGCCCGATCAGTACTTGCGCACCAGCGGGCCGGGGATCGGCTCCGGCATCAGCGGCGGCAGCGGGGCCGCCACGAGGCCGCCGAGGTAGTAGCGCAGGCCGATCTTCACATCGTGCGCCTCGATGTCCTTCACCTTGATCGCCTGCAGGCTGCCGGTGCAGCACGGCACGAAGCCCGGTCCCGTCTCGGCCTTGCCGAGGTTCAGGTAGCGGTAGGCCAGTTCGATCTTCAGCGCGTCGGTCACGTTGTAGGCGAGACCGGCATGGAGCGCCCAGGCGAAGCTGCCGGTCGTCTTGTCCTTGTAGAACTTGCTGCCGCTGTTGGTATTGTACACCGCGTTGCCGTTCGGGTCGTAGACCGGGGCGTACGGGATGCAGCCGCAGCCGGCATTGGTGTAATCGTAGGCGTAGGTCGGGCTCGTGAATTGCTGGTTCGTCGAGTAGCTCGAGACGTGGTTGAAGGCGTAGCCGACGCCGCCGCCGATGAACGGCGTGATGCCGTACCACGTGCCGAGGTCGAAATAGGCGTTGGCGAGCACCACCGCGGAGTCGAAGTTTCCGCTCGACTTGTTCACGCCGTACGACCCGAGCCCGTTGTCGAAATCGGGGCCCTTGTAATACTCGCTGCCGCGCAGGCCGGTCGAGTAGCGGTACTCGCCGGTGATGTCGCCGCGCAGGAACGGGGTGAACTGGTAGCCGACGCCGACGCCGGCAAAGCCGCCGCCGCCGATCGTGTTGCCGAAGGCGCGGTTGGCGTCCGGATAGCCGGTGTAGTCGTAGGCGTCGCTGTAGCGCGGACGGGTGTAGATGCTCGCGCCCACGTCGCCGCGCAGGTACCAACCGCCGCCGACCTCGATCGGCGGGGGCGGGGGCGGAGGCGGAAGCAGCAGATCCGCGGCCGCGGCGAGGCAGGGCGCGCCGACGCTCGCCGCGAGCGTCAGGCTACGCACCAAAGCGTTCAGCTTGGAGCGGGCCATGGAGATTCCTTCACTGGACTCGTGAGCCGGACGCGCGGCGCGCGGTCCCGGGGTACGCAGCGAAGGATGGAAGCAACGTCTTAAATCCGGCTTAACGTTAAATGTTAGGCTTGCGCATCCGTTGCCGGCCTGTCGAAACCGTTATCCGGACGCGACTTGCTTGCCTCTGCCGCCGGGGATCCCCAGGTTGGTCCGGTTCATCTGTCTTGGATGGGACCCATGCGCCCCCCGACCATCGCCGCCCGGCTGCCCGGGCTCCGCACCGGCTGACATCCCCATGGGTCCCGAGGACGTACGCATCCTGGCCCCGATGCTGCCCGAGACGGTGACGGGCGCGCACAGCGGCAACCCGGACTTCCGGGTCGGCGGCCGGGTCTTCGCGACCCTCTGGGTCGAGGAGGCCCGGGTGGTGCTGCGCCTCGCGCCCGCGGATCAGGCCGCCCTGTGCGCGGCCGAGCCCGATCTGTTCACGCCCCTGGACGGCGCCTGGGGACGCCGGGGCTGGACCAATCTCGACCTCGATCTCTGCGACGAGGAGACCCTGCGGACGGCGCTGCTGGGGGCGTGGCGCGTGACCGCGCCGCCCGATCTGCGCGCCGCCTACGCCGCGGCCTGACCGGTCAGGCCGCCGCGCGGGTCACGGCGTCGACCACCTCGTCGACCACCGCGTTGACGAGGCCGCGGTCGTCGCCCTCGGCCATGACGCGGATCACCGGCTCGGTGCCCGAGGGGCGGATCACCAGGCGGCCGGCATTGCCGAGCCGCTCGCGGGCATGCTCGATGGCGCTGACCACGCTGTCCTGGCGGAGCGGCTCGCCGCTCCGGTAGCGGACGTTCTTGAGGATCTGCGGCAGCGGGTCGAAGCAGTGGCAGACCTCGCTCACGGGCCGGTTCTGCCGCTGCACCACGCTCAGCAGCTGCAGGGCAGCCACGAGGCCGTCACCCGTGGTCGTGTAGTCCGACATGATGATGTGCCCGGACTGCTCGCCTCCGAGATTGTAGCCGTGGGCGCGCATGTGCTCGAGGACGTAGCGGTCCCCCACCGCCGTGCGGGCCAGGGTGAGACCGAGGCCGCCGAGATAGCGCTCCAGGCCGAGATTCGACATGATCGTCGCGACCACACCCGGCTGCGTGAGGCGCTCGTCCTCCTGCCAGGAGCGCGCCACGACCGCCATGAGCTGGTCGCCGTCGACCACATGCCCCTTCTCGTCGACGATCAGCACCCGGTCGGCATCGCCGTCCAGCGCGATGCCGATATCGGCCCGGCGCTCGCGCACCTTGTCGATCAGCGCCGCGGGCGCGGTCGAGCCGACATCCCGGTTGATGTTGAAGCCGTCCGGCTCGGTGCCGATGGCGATGACCTCGGCGCCTAGCTCCCACAGGGTCTCGGGGGCGACCCGGTAGGCCGCGCCGTTGGCGCAGTCGACCACCACCCGCAACCCGTCCAGGGTCACCTGCCGCGGCAGGGTCCGCTTGGCGAACTCGATGTAGCGGGCATGCACGCTCTCGATGCGCTTGGCCCGGCCGAGATCGTTGGAGCCGGACAGGCGCTTGTGCATGTCGGCGTCGATCAGCCCCTCGATCTCGTGCTCGATCGCGTCGTTGAGCTTGAACCCGTCGGGCCCGAACAGCTTGATGCCGTTGTCCTCGAACGGGTTGTGCGAGGCCGAGATCATCACGCCGAGATCGGCCCGCATGGAGCGGGTCAGCATCGCCACGGCCGGCGTCGGTACCGGCCCGAGCAGCAGCACGTCCATGCCCACCGAGGTGAAGCCGGCCACCAGCGCGGTCTCGATCATGTAGCCGGAAAGGCGGGTGTCCTTGCCGATCACCACCCGGTGCCGGTGGTCGCCGCGCTGGAACACGAGGCCCGCGGCCTGCCCGACCTTGAGGGCGAGCTCCGGCGTGATCACGCCGTTGGCCCGGCCCCGGATCCCGTCGGTTCCGAAATACTTGCGCACCATGACGTCTCCGAGACCCGAGGGCGGGCCGGGCAGAGCCTAGCAGATTTCGGTGAAATCCGGAGCCGGACGCTCCCCGACGGTGAATCGGTTGCTTCCCGACAAAGGCGTTCGAAATGGGGCGGCGCGGCGTTTACAGGAGCCGGGGCAGCGCCGACGCCAAGAGGGTGAGGCCCGAGAGCGTGAGCAGGCTCAGCACGAGCCTGCGGAACGCCACTTCGCTGATGCCGCCATAGGCCCGGGTCCCGAGGAGCGTGGGGATCAGCATGGCCAGCAGGACCACGGCCAGCATCGGCAGGACCGGCGGGGTGATGATCCCCGAGGCGAGATAGGTGATCATCGTCACCGCGAGCATCGCGAGGTTGAAGTTCTGGACGATCGTGCGCTGCACGTCGCGCTCGTAGCGGCGCAGGGTGCACCAGAGGGTCGGCAGCACGCCCGTGAAGCCGCCGAGGGCGCCCATGACACCGCCGGCAAGGCCGACGGCGGCGTCGGCGATCCGACCGCCCGCCGTGACCCGCGGGAGGTCCCGGGCGAACAGCATCACCGGGCACCAGACCATCAGCAGGAGGCCGAGCAGGGCCTTGAACCGGTCGGCGTCGAGGCTGGGCAGCAGCAGGACGCCGAGCGGGATACCGGCGAGGCCGCCGAGCACGAAGGGCGCGAGGCTCTTGAGATCGACGCCACGCCGCACCGAGACGGCGGCGACGATCTGGCCGGCGAGCCCCCCGGCCACCGAGAGGATGGCGGCAAGCTTCGGATCGATCACCCAGGCCCAGAACGACAGGGCCACGAGGCCGAAGGCGAAGCCCGACAGACCCTGCACGAAGCCGGCGACGCCGGCGCCCAGGGCGACGACGAGATAGGTCGAGACCGGCATGGAAGCGTTTCTGCGACGGGGTGAGCGTTTGGCCAGTCCGGCCCAACCCCCGGGTGGGCGGCACCGAAGCTTCGGCCGTGTTGGCGCGGCCGAGTCATAAACGAGCCGTCCGGATTGTCACAGGCGGCTGCCGACGCGGTCTGTGCGCCCGTCGCATCCGGCGCCGGCACGAAAAAGGGCGCCGCGGGGCGCCCTTTCCGGTGGTCGTGCTGTTGTCCGTGCCTCAGGCCTGCGGCTGCGGCTCCAGGCCGCCGTCGCTCTCCTTCGGCCGGCCGCGGCCCGCCGAGGGGACCGAGGAGCCCCGGGCCGGGGTCGGCGGCACGTCGCCGCCGTCGCGGATCGGGGGCTGGCCCTTGAGCAGGTTGCGGATCTCCTCGCCCGAGAGGGTCTCGTATTCGAGGAGACCCTGCGCCAGGGCTTCCAGGTCGTCCTTGTGCTCGGCCAGGATGCGGCGCGCCTCCTCCAGACCGGTCTCCACGAGGCGGCGGACCTCGGCGTCGATCTTCTGGGCGGTCGATTCGGAGACCGATTGCTGCCGGCCCATCGACATGCCGAGGAAGACCTCGTCGTTGTTGTCGCCGTACGCGACGGTGCCGAGCTCCGGCGAGAAGCCCCAGCGGGTCACCATCATCTTGGCGAGGCGGGTCGCCTGCTCGATGTCCGACTGGGCGCCCGAGGTGACCTTGTCCTGACCGAAGATCATCTCCTCGGCGATGCGCCCGCCCATCATGATCGCCAGCCGCGAGGTCATCTGCTCGAAGCTCATGGAGAGCTTGTCGCGCTCGGGCAGCTGCATGACCATGCCGAGGGCTCGGCCGCGGGGGATGATCGTCGCCTTGTGCACCGGGTCGGTGGCCGGGACGTTGAGGGCGACGATGGCGTGGCCGCCCTCGTGATAGGCGGTGAGCCGTTTCTCGTCCTCGGTCATCACCAGGGTGCGCCGCTCGGCGCCCATCATGACCTTGTCCTTGGCGTCCTCGAACTCGTGCATCGTCACGATGCGCTTGCCGCGGCGGGCCGCCAGCAGGGCCGATTCGTTGACGAGGTTCATCAGGTCGGCGCCCGAGAAGCCCGGGGTGCCGCGCGCGATGGTCTTCAGGTCGACGTCGGGGGCCAGCGGCACCTTGCGGACGTGGACGCGCAGGATGCGCTCGCGGCCGGTGACGTCCGGGTTCGGCACCATGATCTGGCGGTCGAACCGGCCGGGCCGCAGCAGGGCCGGGTCGAGGACGTCGGGGCGGTTGGTCGCCGCGATGATGATGACGCCCTCGTTGGCCTCGAACCCGTCCATCTCCACGAGGAGCTGGTTCAGGGTCTGCTCGCGCTCGTCGTTGCCGCCGCCGAGGCCGGCGCCGCGGTGGCGGCCGACCGCGTCGATCTCGTCGATGAAGATGATGCAGGGGGCATTCTTCTTGGCCTGCTCGAACATGTCGCGCACGCGGCTGGCGCCGACGCCCACGAACATCTCGACGAAGTCCGAGCCCGAGATGGTGAAGAACGGCACGTTGGCCTCGCCCGCGACCGCCCGGGCGATCAGGGTCTTACCGGTGCCGGGCGGGCCGACGAGCAGCACGCCGCGCGGGATCCGGCCGCCGAGCCGCTGGAATTTTTGGGGGTCGCGGAGGAATTCCACGATCTCCTGGAGGTCTTCCTTGGCCTCCTCGACGCCCGCCACATCGTCGAACGACACGCGGCCATGGGCCTCGTTCAGGAGCTTCGCCTTCGACTTGCCGAACCCCATGGCGCGGCCGGCGCCGGACTGCATCTGGCGCGAGAGGAAGATCCAGGCGCCGATGAAGACCAGGATCGGCAGCCAGCTCACGAGGAGCTGGATGAACCAGGGGGTGTTGTCGGACGGCGGACGGGCGGTGATCTGCACGCCCTTGCCCTGGAGCTTGGAAACCAGGCTCGGGTCGTTGGGCGCGTAGCTCGTGAAGTTGCCGCCGCCGACATAGGTGCCGGACACGTCCTGCCCGGAGATCACCACCGACTGGATCTTGCCGGCATCGGCGTCGTTCAGGAGCTGGCTGTAGGCGATCTCGCTGCCGCCGCCCCGGTGCCCCGGGTTCTGGAACAGGGTGACCAGGGCCAGCACCAGCAGGAAGATGACGACCCACAAGGCAAAGTTGCGAAAATTCGGGTTCATCGATCAATCCTTGGCGCGTGCGACCCCCAGGACGGACATGCCACGCGGCTGTTCCGGTCCATCCGTGCACACGTCACCAATGTAGGCGGGGGGCTCTCCCTTGCCAAGTAATTCGGGAGCCCCTGCGGCGAGGGCAGCACCTGCCCCCCTGCTTCGGCGCGGCGGAGCGGGGGCGAGGCTCACGGCTCCCCCCGAATCGGCGGAGACGAGAAACCCCGCCAGGGTGCGCCGGATCGGTTCACGGCGGCGCAGGGCCGGCAGGAGCGATTCGAGGACCAGGGCCTCGAGGCGTTCGAGGCGGCGCGGTGCCGCGCCGGCCCGGGTCAGGGCGAGATCGAGGCAGCGCAGGACCACGGCATCCGGCAGAACCGCCAGAGCGGCTCCGTCGAGGCGCAGCCCCGTCCCCGCCCCCGTCTCCGGTCCGGACCGCCCCATCCTGTCGAGGGCCTGCTCCGCCGCGCTCCGGAGCGCGGCCTCGTCGCGGGCGGCGCGCTCGGCGAGCCGGGCGAGACGCGCCGGGGTCAGGCCCTCGCGTTCCAGAACCGGCCAAGCCTCGCGCAGGCGGCCGCGGGCGAAGCGCGGATTCCCATTGGCGGGATCGCGGACATACGCGATGCCGCGCTCCTCGCACCACGCCACCAGGGTCGCCTTCGGCAGATGCAGGAACGGGCGCCCGAGGCTGAGGCCGGCGGCCAAGGTCCGCTCCGCGCGCATGCCGGCAAGCCCCGCGAGGCCGCTGCCGGCCGCGAGCCGCATCAGCACCGTCTCGGCCTGGTCATCCTGCGTATGTCCGGTGAGCACGAGACCGGCGCCGATCGTCGCGGCCTGGGCGGCGAGCAGGGCGTAGCGGGCGGTGCGGGCCGCATCCTGCAGGCCGGTGCCGGGCTTCGCGCCCGCCCAGGTCAGGAGTGCATGGGGCAGGCCCAGATCCCGGGCGGCACGGCCGACGCCCTCGGCCTCGGCTTTCGAGCCCGGTCTCAGGCCGTGATCCACGGTGGCGACCTGCACGGCGACCGGGCCAGCGTCGCGCAGGGCAGCGGCGGCATACAGCAGGGCGCTCGAATCGGGGCCGCCCGAGACGGCGAGGAGGACACCCCGCCCGCCGCGCGCGGCCGGATCGAGCCAGGGGCGGAGGGCGCCGAGGACCGGGTCGCCCGGGTCGCTCAGGCGCCGCAGCGGGCGCGCTTCTGTTCGCGGGCGACGCCCTGACGGACGCCGCTGCCGGCATTGGGGAATTTCCGGTCGAGCTCGGCCAGGGTCGCGCAGGCCTGCTCGCGAGCGCCGAGCGCGTTGAGCGTGACGCCGAGCTTCAGCATGGCATCGGGCGCCTGGGAGGAGCGGGCGTAGTCGGTGGAGACCTTCAGGAACTGCTCGGCGGCCTCGCGGTTGCGGCCGCGGGCGAGGTAGCTCTCGCCGAGCCAGTAGGTCGCGCCGGCGACGCGGTTGTCGCGGGGATGCGACTGGATGAACTGGCGCAGGCCCATCTCGGCCTGCTCGTACTGCTTGGCCCGGTACAGCTCGACCGCGGCATCGTAATCGGCGGCCGGATCGCCCGTCCGCGTTGCCGCGACGCTCTCGGAGGGCCGCGCCGGGATCGCCCCGGTCCGGGCCGGCGGCCGCAGGTCCACGGGCTCGTCGTAGCCGGGGGCGCTGGCCTCCGCGTCCTCGTCCTCCCCGTTGATCGCGCCCTGCGGCAGGCGCTGCGGCCGGGGCGCAGCCTCGGCCGCCTCGACGGCCTCCCGGGGCGGCAGCGGCGCCGAGGGCTGGGTGCTGCCGAGCTGCATCGGGGTGCCCGGGGCGCCGGGGGCCTGGGCCGGGTCGAAGGCGTCGCCGCGCTTGCCGGGGCGTCCGGCGCCCGGATTCCCGCCGTTGACGGGGCCCGACGGCGCGGGAGCGGCCGAGGGCTTGCCGCCCTTGCCCTCGTTCAGGCGGAACTCGACGTCCTCCTGGAACTTGCGCAGCTGCTCCTTGAGCTGGCGGTTCTCGTACTGGAGGGTCTCGATCTGGCCGGCCATGAGCCGGGACTGGTTCTCGATGCGGCCGAGGCGCACCACCAGCTCGGAGGCGTCCTGCGCGACGGCCGGGTGGCCGAGGAGCACGGCTCCCAGGATCGTGGTGAGCGCGAGGCGAGTGCGAAGACGGGCGGACATGGTGGGGGTGCGATCCGGTGGCGGCGCGAGGCCCTAACAGATGCGCCGCACCGCGGCAAAACTGCGGCGCGGCGGCGGCCGGGGCCGCCTCCGGGTAACGCGTCGCGACGGCTTACGCTCCGGCGCCGCGGTCGAGGACGATCACCGCCCGGCGGTTCTGCGACCAGCAGGAGATGTCGTTGCACACCGCCACCGGCCGCTCCTTGCCGTACGACACCGTCCGCATGCGGTTGCCCGCGATGCCGCGGGTGGCGAGGTAGTCGTTCACCGCCTGGGCCCGGCGGGCGCCCAGGGAGAAGTTGTACTCGCGGGTGCCGCGCTCGTCGGCATGGCCCTCGATGATGAAGGTGTAGCGCGGGTAGCGCTGCAGCCACGCGGCCTGCTTGTCGAGGGTGGCGGTCGCGGTGGGCGTCAGGTCGGTGGAATCCGATTCGAAGAAGACCCGGTCGCCGATATTGACGACGAAGTCCTGCGCGCTGCCCGGGGTCGCGGCGCCGGCCCCGAAGGCGGAGGCGTCGGCGAGGTCCTTGTCGTTGCTGCAGGCGCCGAGGCCGAGGGCGGCGACGAGGGCGAGGCCGAGGGCGGCGGCGCGGAAACGCTGGGGCATGGTCTGAAAAACTCCTCGAGCGGTGCCGAAGGCCGGCTGCGGGTCTTCGAGGCGGGTCCGCATAGTCCTGGCGCCGTTGGTAGGCGGGGATGGTTAAGCGACGGTTCCGTCGCGCGGCGCGGCGGCCGTGGTGACGGTCCGCACCGAGCGATGGCGTGCGCTGACGCACCCGGGACACGCCCGGAATGCGGCGGCGGCGGGGCGGACGGAGGCGAAGGGCCATTTCGGCCGTGTCGGTTGCGGCGCGGCAACAGGCGCGGGGCTTCCGCACCGTAACGGTTCCGGCCGGGACCTTAAGGAATCCTCAACCCTAACGCTTCCTAATCGACGGGCCGAAAACCGGACCTCCGTCATGCGCCCCGCCCAGTGCGTCCTCATCGTCGAGGACAGCTACCTGCTCCTCGAGATCATCGCGAGCCTGTGCGAGACGCACGGCATCCGGGTGATCGAGGCCTCGACGGGCGAGGCGGCGCTGACCGTCCTGCGCGACCGGGGCGATGCGATCGACTGGCTGTTCACCGACATCCACCTGCCGGGGCTGATCGACGGCTGGACCGTGGCCCATGCCTTCCGGGCGATCCATCCGGACCGTCCGGTGGTCTACTCCTCGACGGACACGAACCGCCGCAGCGGCGTGCCGGGCAGTCTGTTCCTGCGCAAGCCCTTCCAGGTGCAGGAGGTCAACCGGCTGGTCCGGATGATGGTCGAGGGCCTCGGCGCGACCGACTGCGGCAGCCAACTCTGCACGGCAGGCTGAGACGCCGCCTCCCGGATCACGGGCCGTCCGCATCCTTCGGTCGGACGCCCTTCACGGCCGGAGACGGCCTCAACCGCGCCGGAACAGCGCGACGATCTCCGGCGCGGCGAGCCAAGCGTCCACCCGGGGACAGGCGAGATCCCCAGGGGACGTCGCGTCGTAGATGGCAAAACTCGCCGCGATGAAGCCCGAGAGGTCGTAGAGCACCGGGAAGTCGTCGCCCCGGGGCTTGGCCTTGAACAGGTATGAGCCGGTCAGCCCGAAATGCTCGGCGATGGGCGGGTAGAGCGGCCAGACCACGTCCTGAGCCAGCTCGTCGCCGAGGTAATCCTCGATCTCCACGGGCTCGGGCGTGAGCCCGTTCTCCAGCAGCAGCCGCCGGGCGATGTCGCCGAGGACATGGACCTTGGGATGGTTCATCAGGTGCATGAAGGCGCCGCGGCGCGCCCAGCGGGTCACCTCCCGCTCCAGCCCGAAGCCCAGGGCATCCGCCGCGCCGACGAGTTCGCGCACCGCCGGATCCCAATGGTCGAGATAGCCCAGGCGGGCGAACACCTCCTCGCGGAACAGGCCGGCGGTGCGCTGCGGCTCGAGGCCGAGCCGGTGGGCGGTGAGGACGATCGCCGAGTGGTACTGGCCCATCGGCGACGGCGCGAGCTTCAGGGCGGCGAGGTCCGAGGCCTGGCCGGCATAGACCATGTCCGGGTGGAAGGCCGAGAACACGATCGACGGGAAGAGCTTGAGCCGCGGGTCGGCCGCGCGCAGAGTGGCGACGTCGCCGCCCGGGATCAGCCCGGCCGGGAAGGCCTGCGAGAAGACGTGGTCGTGGGCGCGCAGGGTCCGGATCAAGCCGTCGACATGGCCGTGGTCGCGCTTCAGCGAGCCCATGGGCAGGTAGCGGACCGGGCTCTTCGGCGCGAGCAGGCGCATGGCCCGGGCGATGCCCCGCGCCTGGCAATTGCCCAGCACCGCGATGCTCGGCCCGTCACGGGTCGTGGCGGCGCGGGCGCGGTTCCGCCATGGTGTCGCCCAGGTGGGCGCCCAACTGGGTGTCGCGAGGGTGAACGCGCTGCGGGCGCGCCGGGGCAGGTCGTTCAGGGCCACGTCGCGTGCCGGTGTCAGCGGACGGGTCAGCGCCCCCGAGGGCCTGCCGCCGTCGTGAAGAAGAGGGTTCGAAGATGGCGTTGAATCCGTATACGGGTCTACCGGCCGAGCGATTCTGGCGCAAGGTCGTCACCAACGTGCCGCCCTTCGCGGTCAATCCGCACCCGAAGGACACGTTCGTCATCGGGCCGACCGACAAGGTCGCCACCGGCGGCTCCTGCTTCGCGCAGCGGGTGGCCGAGGCGGTGCGCGGCGCCGGCTTCAACTATTACCTGACCGAGCCGCCGCCCCCCGGCATGAGCGCCGAGGAGGCCAATGCCCGGCAGTTCGGCACGTTCTCGGCGCGCTACGGCAACCTCTACTACACACGCCAGTTCGTGCAGCTGTTCGACCGGGCCTACGGCAAGTTCGAGCCGGAGCTGAAGGCGTGGCTGCGGGACGACGGCCGCTACGTCGACCCGTTCCGCCCCACGGTCGAGCCGGCGGGCTTCGCCAGCGAGGCCGAGGTGGTCGCGGCGCGCGACGCGCATCTCGCCGAGGTGCGCCGCCTGTTCGAGACCCTGGACGTGTTCGTGCTGACGCTCGGCCTCACGGAAGGCTGGCGCTGGCGGGCCGACGGGGCGGCGCTGCCGCTCGCCCCCGGGGTCGCGGGCGGGACCTTCGATCCGGACCTCTACGAATGCGTCAATGCCGGCGCGGGCGAGGTGCTCGGCGACCTCAACGGCTTCCTCGACCGGCTCTGGAGCGTGAACCCGAAGGCGCGGGTGATCTTCACGGTCTCGCCGGTGCCGATGATCGCCACCTACATGGACCGGCACGTGATGGAGTCGAACAGCTACTCCAAGTCGGTGCTGCGGGTGGCGGCCGGCGAGGTGGTCGGCCGCGGCGACCCGCGGGCAGTCTACTTCCCCGCCTACGACATCGTCACGAGCAACGTGAATGCCGGGCGCTACTACAACGAGGACCAGCGCACCATCAACGATGCGGGCGTCCGCCACGTGATGCGCCTGTTCCTGGCGACCTTCGCCCGCGACCGGGTCTCGCCGGCGCCGACCCACGCCCCCGTGGACCTCGCGGCGGAGTTCGAGGGCAATGCCGGCGTGATCTGCGACGAGGAGGAGATCGAGCGCAGCGTGGCCTAGGGTCGGCATCGGGTCGGCATCGGGTTTGCCTCCGGGCAGGCGTTTCGGGCAAGCTCGGCCGCCCGGGCGCCCCGCCCTTCGGAGACGAATCCCTTGAGCCTGCCCCCGCCCCGCCGCGCCGACCACGACATCGATCCGGTCTTCGTGAAGCGGCACTCGCCCCGCGCCTTCACGGGCGAGGCCGTGCCCGAAGCCGAGCTGATGCGGATGATCGAGGCGGCGCGCTGGTCGCCCTCCGCCTACAACTCGCAGCCCTGGCGCTTCCTCTACGCGCTCCGCGGCGACGCCCACTGGGAGACCTTCCTCGGCCTGCTCGTGCCCGGCAACCAGAAATGGGTATCCGGCACCGGCGCGATCCTGTTCCTGGTCTCGAACGGGCTCATGAAGGTCGGCGACGAGCTGAAGCCCTCCTACAGCCACTCCTTCGACGCCGGCACCGCCTCGCTGGCCTTCCAGCTCCAGGCGATCCACCAGGGCTGGCACGCCCACGGCATGGTCGGCTTCGACCATGTCCGTGCCCCCGAGATCCTGCGCCTGCCCGAGAACCACCGGATCGAGGCCGCCTTCGCGGTCGGCCGCAAGACGCCCGAGGCCGAACTCACCGAGGAGCAGCGGCCCCGCGAGACGCCGAACGGCCGCCGGCCGATCGCCGACTTCACCATCGCGGGTCCGTTCCCGCCCGCCGCGGACTGAGACGGGCCGGAACCGGTGCCTTCGACCAGGGATTGTGTCCGCAGCGCAACGTCGTGGCCGGCCTGGGGCTCACCGCCGCAGGCCCGGCACGCCGGGCGGCGGATCGCCGGGCCTGCACCGATCCGGTCCGCCCTGCGACGAATCGGGAGCTGGCTCATGAACCCGTCCGACAGCGCCCCGCGCGACGGTTTCTTCGATGACGGACCGCTGGACCACGCCTCGGGGCTGCAGAGCGTGGCCGAGCGCCACGGGGTCAGCCTGGATGCGGTGCGCCATCTCGTGCAGGCGCTGGAGCGCGGCCACGGCACGATGGCGCAGTTCGACCATCCGGATCTCGGCGGCATGGGCCAGTGGTTCGCCGGCGGCATGGTGATGGTCGGCCGGATGTTCGACGACGCGCTGAAGGCGCGGGTCGGTGCGCTCTGCACCGAGCTGGCCGGGGCGCTCCCGGCGGGCGGCTTCTCGGATGCGGCCCCTGCGGCCCTCCGGGGCGGCGGCGAGTGGTGGCCGGCCGGTCTCGGGAACCCGGCGAGCACCGGTGCGCAGAACGGGCTGCGCTACGCCTATTTCCCGGACAGCCGGCGGCTCGCGGTCGAATCGGGGGCGGGGGTGGCTCTCTACGACACCGGTGAGCACCGCATCACCGGCGTGTCGCAGGCGGATGGAAGCCTCGGCTTCACCGGGCCGGCCGGAGCCGTCGCCCTCGACCGCCTGCGCCGGATCGAGGCGGAGGTCGCCGCGCCGCGCCAAGCGGATCCACGCCCAGGAGACACTCACCCCGCGGACACTTACCCCGCGGGCACTCACCCGGCGGATCCGCATCCGGTGGATGCGGCCGGGATCCAGGGTCCCGCCGCAGCGCCTGCGCCGGATCGGTCATCATCGGACGACGTGCTCGCCACCATCGAGCGTCTGGCCGCGCTCCATGCGCGCGGCGTGCTCACCGATGCGGAATTCTCGACCAAGAAGGCGGAGCTGCTGGCGCGGCTGTGAGCGGCGCCGGTCGTCCGACCCTCCGTCCTCATCCCGAGGGGCCGCAGCGCGGCGGAGGCCTCAGGACGGGGGCGAGGATCGGACCCGCCGGTTCCGAACGGCCTCAGACGATGCCGACGCGCAGCAGATCGTGGACGTGCACGATGCCCACGGGCCGTCCATCCGTGACCGCGAAGACCGCCGTGATCAGCCGGCGGTTCATCAGTTCCAGCGCGGTCTGGGCGAGCTTGTGCGGCTCCACGGTGATCGGATCGCGGGTCATGATGTCCGTGACCGGCGTGTCGAGGATCGCGGGGCCCATGTGGCGGCGCAGGTCGCCGTCCGTGACGATGCCGACGAGGCGCCCGGCCGCGTCCGTGACGCCGACGCAGCCGTAGCGCCGCGCCGCGATCTCGATCAGCACCTCTGACATCAGCGCGGTCTCGTGGACCAGCGGCATGTCCTGGGGGCCGTGCATCACCTGCTGCACGGTCTTGAGGCGGGCGGCCAGGGTGCCGCCGGGATGCAGGGTGTGGAAGCGCGCCGAGGTGAAGCCGCGCCGCTCCAGGAGCGCCACCGCCAGGGCGTCGCCCAGGGCCAGCTGGATCAGGCTGGAGGAGGTCGGCGCGAGGTCGTGCGGGCAGGATTCCCGCACCCGGGGCAGTTCCAGCAGCACGTCGGCGGCCTTGCCCAGCGTGCTCTCGCCGTTGCGGGTGATGGCGACCAGGGGGATCGAGAACCGGCGGCTGAAGCCGACGAGGTCGGACAGCTCCGCGGTCTCCCCCGACCACGACAGGGCGATGATGACGTCGTCCCGGGCGATCATCCCGAGGTCGCCGTGGCTCGCCTCGGTGGGGTGGACGAAGAAGGCGTGCGTGCCGGTGGAGGCCAGCGTCGCGGCGATCTTACGGCCGACATGGCCGCTCTTGCCGATGCCGCTGACGATGACCCGGCCCTTGCTCTGCAGGATCGTCTGCACCGCCTCCTCGAAGGCCGCGCCGAGCCGGCCCTGGAAGGCCGCGCTCGCCTCCTGCAGGGCCGCGATGCCGAGCTGGAGGCTGCGGATCCCGAGGTCACGGGTGGTGGCGAGATGCGCCGACGGCGCGTCGTAACGATCGTCGCGCAGGGCGCTGGAGGCGGGAGCGTTCATCGTTTCCGTTCTGGACCCGTCGACCGGATCCGGCACCGAGGGCCGGGCTCGCGGATCGGCGCAGCGAAGCGTGTCCGGCGACGCTAGGCAGCCGTCGTGGTTGAAATGTGACGCGGGGACGACGCAGCGCCGCACGCCGGTTGAAGGCGCGGCCGCCGCGGTCCATGCTGCCGGCACGCCATCCCGCATGCCACCCCGCGCCGCGGGCCCAAGGAGGGCACAAGCCCCATGACCATCCGCTTCCCCGACCCCGATCCCGCGATCCTCGCCCGCCGCGACGCGATCCTGGCCGGCCTCGCGCCCCTGGTCGCGCCGGAGGCGCTGGTGGTCAGCGAGGACGAGCGCCGGGCCTTCGAGACCGACGGGCTCACCGCCTACCGGCAGATGCCGCTCGCCGTGGTGCTGCCCTCCACCACCGCGGAAGTGGCCGCCGTGATGGCCTATTGCCACGCCAACAACGTGCGGGTCGTCCCCCGGGGCGCCGGCACCTCGCTCGCGGGCGGCGCCATCGCGCAGGCCGACGCGATCATCCTGGGCGTCGGCAAGATGACCAAGGTCCTCGACCTCGACTTCGCCAATCGCACCGCCCGGGTGCAGAGCGGCATCACCAACCTCGCCATCTCGGGGGCGGTCTCCCACGAGGGCTTCTTCTACGCCCCCGATCCGTCGAGCCAGCTCGCCTGCACGATCGCCGGCAACATCGCGATGAATTCCGGCGGCGCCCACTGCCTGAAATACGGCGTGACCACCAACAACCTGCTTGGCGTCACCCTGGTGCTCAACGACGGCACCGTGGTGGAGATCGGCGGCGAACACCTCGACAGCGGCAGCTACGACCTGCTCGGCCTCGTCTGCGGCTCGGAGGGTCAGCTCGGCATCGTCACCGAGGCCACCGTGCGGATCCTGCGGGCGGCGGAAGGGGCGCGGCCGGTGCTGGTCGGCTTCTCGAAGGTGGAGGATGCGGGCGACTGCGTGGCCGCGATCATCGCGGCCGGCATCATCCCGGTGGCGATCGAGTACATGGATCGCGAGGCGATCCTCATCACCGAGGATTTCGCCCAGGCCGGCTACCCCCGCGACGCCGAGGCGATGCTGATCATCGAGGTCGAGGGCTCGGATGCCGAGTGCGACGCGATGCTGGCGCGGATCGAGACGATCGCCAAGGATTTCCGCCCGACCAGCGTGCGGGTCTCGCGCTCGGAGGCGGAATCGGCCGCGATCTGGAAGGGCCGGAAATCGGCCTTCGGGGCCACCGGCCGGATCTCCGACTACATCTGCATGGACGGCACGATCCCCACCGGCCAGCTCGGTCCGGTGCTGGAGCGGATCGGCGCGATCTGCGCCGGGAAGGGCCTGCGGGTCGCCAACGTGTTCCACGCGGGCGACGGCAACCTGCATCCGCTGATCCTGTTCGACATCAACACGCCCGGCGAATTGCAGAAGGCCGAGGCCGCGGGCGACGAGATCTTGAAGCTCTGCGTCGAGGTGGGCGGCTGCCTCACCGGCGAGCACGGCGTCGGCATCGAGAAGCGCGACCTGATGCGCTTCCAGTACGATCAGGTCGATCTCGAGCAGCAGATGCGGGTGAAGGCGGTGTTCGATCCGGACTGGATGCTGAACCCCGCCAAGGTCTTTCCGCTGGATGGGCGGCTCGCGGCCTGATCGGCGGCCGCGTGACCGTCTGGCCGGACCGCAGCCGGCCTGAACCCACAGCGCGCCAGGGCGCCCTGCAGGACCTGCGGACGGTGAGGACGCGACCGTCTCCGATCGCGCGCCTACGACCGTCCGGCTTCCGCCGCCGCGATCAGGCGGCCTCGACCTTGCGGCCGGCACGCGGCTTGGTCGCGGCGGCCGAAGCCTTGCGCCGGCTCGGGGCGGGGGCGGAGACCGCCTCGTCAGCGGGTTCCGCATCCTTGTCGGCGGACTGAGACCGGCCCGGCTGGCCGAGACCGAGGCTCTTCGCGAGAGCCGAGCGCTGGGCCGAGTAGTTCGCCGAGGTGGTCGGGTAATCGGCCGGCAGGCCGTAGCGCTCCCGATAGCTCTGCGGATCGAGCCCGTGCTTGGTCAGGTGGCGCTTCAGCGTCTTGTACGACTTGCCGTCGATGAAGCTGACCAGTCCGTCAGGGCGGATCGACTTGCGGATCTGAGCCGGCGTCGGCCGCTCGACGCTCTCGGTCGCCGGGGCGACCGGGCCGGATCCGATCGCGTTCAGGGCCTCATGGATGCTCGCGATCAGGGCCGGCAAATCGGCCGAGGGTAGCGAGTTGTTGGAAACGTAGGCCGCGACGACGTCCACGGTCCGTTCGATGTAGTCCAATTGCGATGTCGGCGCAGCTTCTGACATTCTCTCTTTCCTCGGCGCAAAAGCCTGGTTGGATCCTCACTTTTCGCGAGTTAAGACAGCGTCCAGAAAATGCAAGGCGATTCATACAATTATCTGTGATCGTGCAGAAGTCTAAACCTCGATCACGCGGCTGGGCTTACAGGGTATGGTTGCATTGATGGCACTTGAGGCGCACTTCTGAAGCGCTTTATCCCCGCCGGTCCCACGAATGCTAGCCGGATCCTGGAGCCGGGTTTTCGCTGGCGGCAGAGACCTTTACCGCCCGGACCGAGGGCGCACCTAGACGATCGCTCACGATTGCCCTGCGGTCATGCCGGGACAACGCTCGATCTTCGTACAGTTGTGGAAAGACGGGCGGGGCGCCTGCGTCATTTTCGCCCGCCGATCGCGACGTTAGACGAAAGTCTTACGCGGATCGAAGGCATCGCGCACAGCCTCGCCGGCGAAGACGAGCAGGCTCAACATCACGGCGATGACCAGGAAGCCGGTCAATCCGAGCCACGGCGCGGTCAGATTGTCCTTGCCCTGCGCGAGAAGCTCTCCGAGGGAGGGGGAGCCCGGCGGCAGGCCGAAGCCGAGGAAGTCCAGGGACGTCAGGGTGGTGATCGAGCCGTTCAGGATGAACGGCAGGAAGGTCAGGGTCGCCACCATGGCATTCGGCAGCAGATGAACCGTCATGATGCGGATGTTCGACAGGCCCAGCGCCCGCGCGGCCCGGACGTATTCAAAATTCCGGGCTCGCAGGAACTCGGCGCGCACGACGCTGACCAGCGCCACCCACGAGAACAGCAGCATGATCCCGAGCAGGACGAAGAAGCCCGGGGCAATGAAGGCCGAGATGATGATGATCAGGTAGAGGGTCGGGATGCCGCCCCAGACCTCGATGAAGCGCTGGAAGGCGAGATCGACCCAGCCGCCGAAATAACCCTGCACGGCCCCCGCGACGACGCCGATCACCGAGGAGACCGCGGCCAGGATCAGGCCGAACAGCACCGAGATTCGGAAGCCGTAGATCACCCGCGCGAGCACGTCCCGGGTGGTGTTGTCGGTGCCGAGCCAGTGCCAGGGAATGTCCGCGCAGCCCGTGCCGCCGAGCTTCTCGGCCACGGGCCGGCATTGCGCGTCGGTGAGCATCCAGGTGGGCGGGGACGGCGACGGCGTCGGCAGATCCTCGTTGATCGTGTCGTACGAGAACGGGATCGGCGGCCAGAGCGCCCAGCCGTTCGCCACGATCTCCTTGCGGATCTCCGAGGACCGGTAATCGGTCGTCGCGAGGAAGCCGCCGAACTTCTCCTCGGGATAATCGACCAGCACCGGGACCAGCCACTCGCCCTTGTAGGACAGCAGGATCGGGCGGTCGTTGGCGATGAATTCCGCGAACAGGCTGAGGACGAACAGGACCGCGAAAATCAGGAACGACCCGTAGCCGAGCCGGTTGCGGCGGAAATTGTCGAGGCGGCGCCGGTTGAGCGGCGACAGGCGGGTACGCCGGCCCGCGGCGGCGACCGGGACCGGTGCCCCCTCGTCCGGCCGCAGGACCAGCGGCTGGGCGCCGGGCATCGGCGCGGGCACGACCTCGCTCTCGCCGGGACGCGTGACCTCGTTCATCCGTGCTGTCTCCCGGCCCGTGCCGCGCGCCATCCCGCTGCCCCGGGGCTTGCCCAGAGACTCGCCCAGAGATCCGGGCAGCCCCAGGACCGGCCGGACGGGGAGCGGCTGAGGGGGCTCAGCCGTCGAGCCGGGTCGCGGTGCCCTCGATCTCGGTGGGACGCAGACCGCCGCTGCGCTCCATCCAGCGGCGCAGCAGACGGACATTGCGGCGGTTGGCCTTGAAGGCGGCGTCGAACAGGTCGCCCGCCAGCGGCACCGCACCGATCAGCCCGTCGAAGGCGACGTTCATCCCCATCCGGGCCAGCAGCCAGCGCGGCGCGCCCAGGCGCTTCGCCTCGTAGACGATGAAGGAGGAGATCACCATGCCGGCCACGTCGCCGATCACCGGCACGAGGCCGATCAGCGCGTCGAACCCGACCCGCCGGTTGATGCCCGGGATGACGAAGGCCGTGTCCATCAGGTGGGCCAGCGTCTCCAGCCGGGCGAGGCTCGCCTCCCGGCCGAGATCCGCCTTCAGGAAGGCGGGGTTGGAGGGCGTCGCGCCCCCGGGGAACGTCTCGGCACGGGCGAAACGCCCGGCCTGGGCAGCCTGGGTGAAGTCCATGGTCGGGATCCGTCGGGAAGCCATCGTCCGCAACGATGTGGCCCCCCGGTCGGATCCCCGCAAGGACGGGGCCGCCGCGGGTCACGCCGCCCTCCCGGCAAGACCGCTCATGCGGTCGAGGGCCGCATCCAGGGTGGCGTCGTCCTTGGCGAAGCACAGCCGGACGATGTTGCGGACGGCGGCGTCCGGGTAGAAGGCGCTCACGGGGATCGCCGCGACGCCGTGCCGGGTGACGAGCGCCTCGCAGAATGCCGCGTCGTCGGCGTAGCCGAGATTCGCGACGTCGATGTTGAGGAACCACGTGGCCCGGGCCGGCAGCACGGTGAAGCCGAGGCCGCGCAGGCCGTCCGCGAGCCGGTCGCGGGACCGGGCATAGCCGGCGCGCATGGCCTCGAACCACGGGGCCGGCTTGCCCAGCCCGTAGGCCACCGCCTCCTGGAGGTTCGGGGGCGTGGTGAAGGTGAGGAACTGGTGCGCCTTGGCGAGCCCGCGCATCAGACGGGCATCGGCCATCACGAAGCCGACCTTCCAGCCGGTGAGCGAGAAGATCTTGCCGGCCGAGCCGATCTTGACGGTCCGCTCCCGCATCCCGGGCAGCGCCATCAGCGGCCGGTGGCGCGCACCGTCGAACACCACGTGCTCCCAGACCTCGTCGCAGAGCGCGGTCACGTCGAACCGCTGGCAGTAGCGGGCGAGCAGGTCGAGATCCTCGGGGGCGAACAGCGTGGCGCTCGGGTTGAGGGGATTGTTCAGCACCACGACGCGGGTCCGCGCCCCGAAGGCCTCCGCCAGCGCGGCCTCGTCGAGGCGGAAGGCCGGGGGTTGCAGCGCCACGATCCGCGGCACGCCGCCCGCCCGCCGCACGAGGGGCAGGTAGGCGTCGTACATGGGCGCGAACAGCACGACCTCGTCGCCGGGCTCGATCAGCGCCAGGAGCGCGCCGGCCAGCGCCTCCGTGGCCCCGGAGGTGACCATCACCTCGGTCTCCGGGTCGAGGACGAGCCCCTGGTGCCGCGCGTAATGGGCGGCGACCGCCTCCCGCAGGGCCGGCAGCCCCATCATCGGGGGATACTGGTTCCAGCCGTCGCGGAGCGCCCGCGCGCCCCGCTCGCGCACGTCCTCCGGCCCGGGATCGTCGGGGAAGCCCTGGCCGAGATTGATCGCGCCGTGGACCCGCGCGAGCCGGGACATGGTCTCGAACACCGTCGTGGGGAGGGCGTCGAAGACGGGGTTGATGAAGGCGGGCGTCATGCGGCGCGGCAGGGGGCGCGGCTGGGGGCGCCGGGCATCGAGGGGGTCGGCATCGCCGGCCTGTAGCATGGGCGCCGCGCGTTGCGGAATGTGCGCGGTCGCACAGACCCGGATTCCGACGCGCACGCACCGGCTGACGAATGTTGACATTCATCACCCGTATCTTAGGTTCGGATCACGGCCGGAGCGGCGCACACGCCGACGGAGCTTCGCCCCCTCGCTCCGTCAGCGGGGTTCCGCTCCGGTCCCCAAGAAGGGCCATCGACTTGCGGGTCGGTGGCCCTTTCGGCATGTCCGGAGGCGGCCGCTCCGATCGTCGGGCGGGTCTTCCGGATGCGACGATGCGGTCTTCCTCACGCACGGTCCTCGGCTGCTTGATCCTGGCGCTGCTGATCGGCGGCGTCGGGATCGGCCTGCGCCGCGCCGTGACAGTCACCCCGGTGGATGACGCCTTCCGCGCGGTGCTGCGGGCCTATGCGGCGCCGGATGCGGCCGGCGGGACCCAGCAACACGACTGAAACGTCGCCGCCCTAGTGACGGCGCATTGGCCGGGCACCGGTAAGTGCACCGACAGGTGAACCCGCAGGTGAACATGTCGCCGCGGTAAGGAGCCGTTCGGGGCCCGGACAGCTTTATGGGCGTATGCTCCCGCACACGGGATCGGAGCCGTCGGTTCCCGAGGGACAGGGCGGCTTCAGGACAGGTCTTCGGGACGCGGCGTTCCGGAGGCGGAGTGGGGGCTTCGACAGCGAGGGATAGGGTGCCGCCGGTCGCGCAGGCGACCGGCATGTGCTCTAGTCAGGCATGAACGAGAGTTCACCGATCCGGACCGACACGGCCCGGGCTTACCAGCCCGGCGAGGCGCCCGCGCGGGAGGTCCGGACGCGGCGCTTCCGGCCGATCCGCTGGCTCGTGATCCTGATGCTGCTCGCCGGCGCCGGGGCGATCGGTCATCGCTGGTACGAGGCGCGCACCGACAAGGGCGCGGAGCCAGCGACGGCGCACAAGGGCGGCGGCCGCGGCGGCCGGCACGGCGGCGCCGACATGCCGCAGGCGGTGGGCGTCGCGGCGGTCACGACCGGCGACATGCCGGTGGTGCTCCAGGGCCTCGGCACGGTGACGCCGCTGGCTACCGTGACGGTGAAGTCGCAGATCAGCGGCTATCTCACCCAGGTGAAGTTCCGCGAGGGCCAGACCGTGAAGGCCGGCGACGAACTCGCGCAGATCGATTCCCGGCCCTACGAGGCGCTGCTGGCCCAGTACCAGGGCCAGCTCGCCCGCGATCAGGCGCTCCTGCAGAACTCGAAGCTCGACCTGCAGCGCTACCAGACCCTGAACCGGCAGGACTCGATCTCGAAGCAGAACGTCGACACCCAGGGCGCCCTGGTGAAGCAGAACGAGGGCACGGTCGCGGCCGATCAGGCGCTGGTCGACCAGCAGAAGCTCAACATCGCCTACACGCACATCACGTCGCCGGTGGACGGGCGGGTCGGCCTGCGTCAGGTCGACCAGGGCAACTACATCTCGGCCGCCTCCACGGCGATCGTGGTGGTGACCCAGCTCCACCCGATCTCGGTGATCTTCACCCTGCCGGAGGACGACGTGGCGCGGGTGATGCGGCAGGTGCGGGCGGGCGCGAAGCTGACCGTGCGGGCCTACGACCGCGGCGACGCCCACGAGATCGCCGCCGGCCGGCTCGACACGGTCGACAACCAGATCGACACGACCACCGGCACGGTGAAGCTGCGCGCGCTGTTCGACAACGGCGACGAGGAGCTGTTCCCGAACCAGTTCGTGAACGCCAAGCTCACCGTCGACACGGTGCGGGGCGCGGCGCTCGTGCCGAATGCGAGCCTGCTCCAGGGTACGCCCGGCACCTACGTCTACCTGATGGACGGGGACAACAAGGTCACGGTCCGGCCGATCAAGACCGGCGAGACCGACGGGACCAACACCGTGGTGGTCTCGGGCCTGAAGCCCGGGGATCGGGTCGTCACCGACGGCACCGACCGGCTGAAGGACGGCGCCCCGGTGCGGATCACGGAGGGCGCACAGGCGGCGGCAGGGGACGGGAAGGCCGCGGAGGCCAAGCCCGACGGCAAGGGTGAGGTGAAGTCCGGCGCGCCGACCGACGCGGCGGCGGATGCCCAAGGGACAGCGGAGGGCGGTCGTCGGCACCGGCGCCGTCAGGCGCAGTGAGGACGGGTCTGGCGCGCGGGACCCGCGGCCTCCCCTCCCCCTTCCGCGGAGTCGGGGAGAATCTGGAAGGTCAGTCCCAGTCTCCTCCTCATCCTGAGGTGCGGCGACACCGCCTCGAAGGAGGGCTTCAGGGATCGCGCGCCCGGCTGGAGGGCTCCTTCGAGGCCTGCGCTGCGCTTCGGCACCTCAGGATGAGGGCGCGGATGGGACGTCCGTGCCCCCCGATTCAAGCCTCCCTGCAGCGCAGGCTGTCCGGCGCGGAAGGGTCGCGCCCATGAACCCGTCCCGCCTCTTCATCCTGCGCCCGGTGGCGACGACGCTGCTGATGCTGGCGATCCTGATCGTCGGCGGCGTGTCGTACCTGAACCTGCCGGTCTCGGCGCTGCCGGCCGTCGACTACCCGACGATCCAGATCCAGACCTTCTATCCCGGCGCCAGCCCCGAGGTGATGACCTCCTCGGTCACGGCGCCCCTGGAGCGGCAGTTCGGGCAGCTCGCCAACCTCAACCAGATGACCTCGCAATCCTCCGCGGGGGCCTCGGTCATCACCCTGCAGTTCAGCCTGGACCTGTCCCTCGACATCGCCGAGCAGCAGGTCCAGGCGGCGATCAACGCCGCCGGCAACCTGCTGCCCTCGGACCTGCCGGCGCCGCCGATCTACGCCAAGGTCAACCCGGCCGACGCGCCGGTCCTCACCCTGGCGCTGACGTCGAAGACCCTGCCGCTCACCCAGGTGCGCGACCTCGCCGAATCGCGCCTCGCGCAGAAGATCAGCCAGGTGGCGGGGGTCGGCCTCGTGAGCATCTCGGGCGGCCAGCGCCCGGCCGTGCGGGTGCGGTTCAACGCCCGGGCGCTCGCCGCCTACGGGCTCAACATCGACGACCTGCGCACCACGATCACCAACCTCAACGTCAACACGCCCAAGGGCACGATCGACGGGCCGACGCAGTCCTACGCGATCAACGCCAACGACCAGATCCGCGACCCGAAGGCCTACAATTCGGCGATCATCGCCTACCGCAACGGCGCCCCGGTGATGCTCTCGGAGGTCGCCGACGTGGTCGAGGGGCCGGAGAACACCAAGCTCGGCGCCTGGGCCGACGCGACGCCGGCGGTGATCCTCAACATCCAGCGCCAGCCCGGCGCCAACGTCATCGCCACCGTCGACAAGATCAAGGCGCTGCTGCCGCAGCTCCAGGCGAGCCTGCCGGCCGCCGTGGCGGTGGCGCCGCTGACCGACCGCACCACCACGATCCGCGCCTCCGTGGAGGACGTGCAGTTCGAGCTGGGCCTCGCCATCGCCCTGGTGGTGCTGGTGATCTTCCTGTTCCTGCGCAGCCTGTCGGCGACCCTGATCCCGAGCCTGTCCGTGCCCCTGTCGCTGATCGGCGCCCTCTCGGTCATGGACCTCTACGGCTTCTCCCTCGACAACCTGTCGCTGATGGCACTGACCATCGCCACCGGCTTCGTGGTCGACGACGCCATCGTGGTGATCGAGAACATCGCCCGCCACGTGGAGGCGGGCGACTCGCCCCTGGAGGCGGCGCTCAAGGGCTCCCGCGAGATCGGCTTCACCATCATCTCGCTCACCGTCTCGCTGATCGCGGTGCTGATCCCGCTGCTGTTCATGGGCGACGTGGTCGGGCGGCTGTTCCACGAATTCGCCATCACGCTGGCGGCCACCATCATCATCTCGGCGGTGGTCTCGCTGACACTGGTGCCGATGCTGTGCGCGCGGCTCCTGAAGCACGTGCCCGAGGCCGAGACCCGCCGCCGGGAGGGCGTGCTCTCCCGTCTCGGCCGGCGCGCCATCGACGCCACCATCGCGTCGTACGGGCGCTCCCTGCGGGTGGTCCTCGACCACCAGGGCCTGACGCTGCTGGTGGCGCTCGGCACGCTGGGGCTCACCGTCTACCTGTTCGTGGTGATCCCCAAGGGCTTCTTCCCCGTGCAGGACACGGGCGTGATCCAGGGCATCACCCAGGCGGACCAGTCCGTCTCCTACGCGGCCATGGCCGAGCGCCAGCAGCGCATGGCCGAGATCGTCCTCAAGGACCCGGACGTGGCCAGCCTGTCCTCGTTCATCGGGGTCGACGGCCAGAACGTCACGCTCAATTCCGGCCGGATGCTGATCAACCTGAAGCCCCGGGATGAGCGCACGGCCTCGGCCAGCGCGATCATCCGGCGGATCTCGGCGGCGGTCGCGAACGAGCCGGGCATGCGGCTGTACATGCAGCCGGTCCAGGACCTGACCATCGACACGGCGGTCTCGGCGACCCAGTACCAGGTCATCCTCGAGAGCCCGAACATCGACGATTTCGAGACCTGGGTGCCGCGCTTCACCGCGGCGCTGGCGAAGTCGCCCGTGGTGGCGGACGTGGCGAGCGACCACCAGGGCCAGGGGCTCGCCGCCTACGTGACCATCGACCGGCCCACCGCCGGCCGCTACGGCATCACCCCGGCCACGATCGACAACGCCCTCTACGACGCCTTCGGCCAGCGCATCATCTCGACGATCTTCACCCAGTCCAACCAGTACCGGGTGATCCTGGAGGCCGATCCGAAGCTGCACACGACCCTGCGCAGCCTCGACGCGATCTACCTGCCCTCCTCCACGGCGACCAACGGGCAGGTGCCGCTCTCCGCGCTGGCGCGGATCAGCGAGCGGCGGGCGCCGCTCCTGATCTCGCATCTCGGCCAGTTCCCGGCCACCACCGTGTCGTTCAACCTCGCCCCGGGCGCCGCCCTCGGTCAGGCGGTCGAGGCGATCGACACGGTCAAGGCCGAGATCGGCCTGCCGCCCTCGTTCCGGGTGGTGCCGCAGGGCTCGGTCTTCGCCTTCCAGTCGGCGCTCGGCAACGAGCTGTTCCTCGTGCTGGCGGCGATCGTCACCGTCTACATCGTGCTCGGCGTGCTCTACGAGAGCTTCATCCACCCGATCACCATCCTGTCGACCCTGCCGTCGGCGGGGATCGGGGCCCTGCTCGGCCTGATGCTGTTCGGCCTGTCGCTCGACATCATCGCGGTGATCGGCATCGTCCTGCTGATCGGCATCGTGAAGAAGAACGCCATCATGATGATCGACTTCGCGCTCCAGGCGGAGCGCGAGGACGGGCTCGAGCCCCGGGAGGCGATCTTCCAGGCCTGCCTCCTGCGCTTCCGGCCGATCCTGATGACGACGCTGGCGGCTCTGTTCGCCGCGGTGCCGCTGATCCTGGGCACCGGCGTGGGCTCGGAGCTGCGCCAGCCGCTCGGCATCTGCATCGCGGGCGGCCTGATCGTCAGCCAGGTGCTGACGCTGTTCACGACGCCGGTGATCTACCTGGCGTTCGACCGGCTGGAGCGGCGGATTTCCGGGCGGCGGGGGCCCGGGTTGGAGCGTGGTGAGGTCCTGCCATGACGAAGCGGGACGTTTCCAAGGCATCCCCTCCCCCCTCTGCGGGGGAGGGTGGCCCCTGCGTCAGCAGGGGTCGGGAGAGGGGCAGCGCGACAGTTCAGGATATGGAACCCGTCGCGACCTTTCCGGATGCGTCGCTCCCCTCTCCCGACGTCCTTCGGGGGCCACCCTCCCCCGCAGAGGGGGGCGGGAGGGCGTGTGACAGGTCCGACTCAGGGTCACCTCGGAACGACCTGCGTTACGGCAGGCCCGATCCACGCCTGCGCGCCTTTGCCCGAGAGCAGCGGCAATCCTACACGCGGGCTGAGGATGCCTTCTGGCAGCAGGTGCGCGGCAGGCGCTTTCACGGCCTGAAATTCCGCCGTCAGGTTCCGATCCCGCCTTACATCGCCGACTTCCTCTGCGCCTCTGCACGGCTGATCGTCGAGCTGGACGGCGAGCCGCATGAGACGGAGGGACGCCGTCTCCGCGATGCGAAGCGCGATGCTTGGCTGAAGCGCCAGGGCTTCACGGTTCTGCGCTTCCCGAACGAGGTTGTGCTCAACAATCTGTACGCTGTGCTGGAAGCGGTCGGTGCAGCTATCGCGGCGCGGTCAGGACGTAGCTCTTCCCTCCCCCCTCTGCGGGGGAGGGTGGCCCCCGAAGGGGGTCGGGAGAGGGGAGCGACGGTGCAGAATGCGGCCGCGCCCGTCATGAAGGCCTCGCCTTATCCAGAACCCGGGTCCCCTCTCCCGACCCCTGCTGACGCAGGGGCCACCCTCCCCCGCAGAGGGGGGAGGGAGAGATGCGGCATCGGTCGCTTCTCTTCCGGTGAGGATGCGCCAGCCAGCCACCCACCCCACGGGAGCCCCATCCCGTGAACATCTCCGAGCCGTTCATCCGGCGGCCGGTGGCGACCACGCTGCTCACGATCGGCGTGCTGCTGGCGGGCGTGTTCGCCTTCCTGAAGCTGCCGGTGGCGCCGCTGCCGCAGATCGACTTCCCGGTCATCCTCGTCCAGGCGCAGATGGCCGGCGCCTCGCCCGAGACCATGGCCACCACCGTGGCGGCGCCGCTCGAACGGCGGCTCGGCGCCATCGCCGACGTCAACGAGATGACGTCGACGAACGCCCTCGGCTCCACCCGGATCGTGCTGCTGTTCGGCCTGAACCGCGACATCGACGGTGCGGCCCGCGACGTCCAGGCCGCCATCAACGCGGCCCGCGCCGACCTGCCGGCCTCGCTCCGGCAGAACCCGACCTACCGGAAGTTCAACCCCGCCGACACGCCGATCATCATCCTCGGCATGACCTCGGAGACGCTCACCCGCGGGCAGGTCTACGATTCCGCCGCCACCGTGGTGCAGCAGAAGCTGTCGCAGCTGCCCGGTGTCGGCAATGTCGATATTGGCGGCTCGTCCCTGCCGGCGGTGCGGGTCGAGCTCGATCCCACGGCCCTGTTCAACTACGGCATCGGCCTCGAAGGCATCCGGGCGGCTTTGGCCTCGGCCAACGCCAACTCGCCCAAGGGCGAGATCGATGCGGGCGACCGCCGCTACCAGCTCTACGCCAACGACCAGGGCCGCAAGGCCGCCGATTACCGCGACATCATCGTGGCCTATCGCAACGGCGCCGCGGTGAAGCTCACCGACGTGGGGGAGGTGCTCGACGGGGTCGAGGACAAGCGCAACCTCGGCATCGTCAACGGCAAGCCCGGCGTGCTGCTGTTCGTCTACAAGCAGCCCGGCGCCAACGTGGTCGAGACCATCAACGCCGTGAAGGAGGCCCTGCCGCAGATCACCGCGGCGCTGCCGGGCGGCATCGACATCAAGCTCACCGGCGACCGCAGCGCCACGATCCGCGCCTCGCTCTCGGCCACCGAGGAGACGCTGCTGGTGGCGGTCGGCCTCGTCATCCTGGTGGTCTTCGCCTTCCTGCGCTCCTGGCGGGCGACCCTGGTCCCGGCGGTCGCCGTGCCGATCTCGATCATCGGCACCTTCTCGGCGATGTACCTGCTCGGCTACTCGCTCAACATCCTGTCGCTGACCGCGCTGATCATCGGCACCGGCTTCGTGGTCGACGACGCCATCGTGGTCTTGGAGAACGTCCAGCGGCACATCGAGGAGGGCAAGCCCCGGCTCCAGGCGGCGCTGATCGGCGCCCGGGAGGTCGGCTTCACGGTGATCTCGATGAGCCTGTCGCTCATCGCGGTGTTCCTGCCGATCCTGCTGATGGGCGGCCTCGTCGGGCGCATCTTCCAGGAATTCTCCGTCACCCTGTCGCTGTCGATCCTGATCTCTTTGGTCCTCTCGCTTACCACGACGCCAATGATGTGCGCCCGGCTACTCCGGGCCGAGGGGCACGGCCCCAACGGCGAACCCCCGGCGGGCCGCCGGCCGAACTGGCTGATCCGGATGCTGGAGGGCGGCTTCTCGCGTCTGCTCGGCGCCTACGAACGGACGCTCGCGGTGGCGCTCGCCCATCCGCGGCTCGTGCTGCTGAGCCTGCTCGCCACAGTCGGCCTCAACGTCTACCTCTACATCATCGTCCCGAAGGGCTTCTTCCCCGAGCAGGATACCGGGCAGATGATGGGCGGCATCCAGGCCGACCAGCGCATCTCGTTCCAGTCCATGGAGAAGAAGCTCAAGCAGGCGACCGCGATCGTCGGCGCGGATCCGGCGGTGGAAAGCGTCGTCGGCTTCACGGGGGGCCGCGGCACCAACTCGGCCAACGTCTTCGTCGGCCTGAAGCCGCTCAACGAGCGGGCGCCGATCTCCGCGGTCATGGCGCGGCTGCGGCCGAAGCTCGCGCAAGTTGCGGGGGCGCGCCTCTACGTCTTCCCGCGCCAGGACCTGCAGATGGGCGGGCGCCAGAGCTTCGCCCAGTACCAGTACACCCTTCAGGGCGACACTGCCGCGGAGCTGTTCGCCGCCGCCCCGAAGCTGGTGGCGGCCCTGCAGAAGGATCCGACCTTCGCGGACGTGACCTCGGACCAGCAGGAGGGCGGGCTGGAGAGCCGGGTCGTGATCGACCGGGCGACCGCGTTCCGCTACGGCATCACGCCGATCAAGATCGACAACACCCTCTACGACGCCTTCGGCCAGCGTCAGGTCTCGACGATCTACAATCCGCTGAACCAGTACCACGTCGTGATGGAGATCGCGCCGCGCTACCTGGAGACGCCGGAGACGCTCAAGCAAATCTACGTCTCGACCTCGGGCGGCAACGCGCCGGGCTCAGCCACCACCAACGCGGTCGCCGGCACGGTGGCGGCGGGCGGGACCGTCAACATCAACACGGCGACCGGCACCAGCAGCCCGGGCAGCGGGTCGTCGACGAGTGCCGCGACCGGCGCCGCCACCGGCTCCGGGGCGGTGGGCGGCTCGGGCAGCGCGGGCGCCGTCGCGGCGGCGGCGGCCGCCTCCGCCACCAGCACGGCCGACACCGCCTCGAACGCCGCCGCCATCGCGTCCGACTCGGCCCGCAACGCCTCCTCCAACGCCATCGCGGCGAGCAAGGGCGGGGCCTCGTCGAGCGCGCCCGTCTCGGCCGCCAAGGAGACGATGGTGCCGCTCTCGGCCTTCGCGCGGATCGAGCCCGGCAGCGCCCCCGTGCAGGTGAGCCACCAGGGCCTGTTCGTGGCGACGACGATCTCGTTCAACCTCGCCCCGGGCAAGAGCCTGTCGGACGCCACCGACGCCATCGACCGGGCCATGGCCTCCCTGCAGCTCCCGGCCACGATCCACGGCGAGTATGCCGGCGCGGCCAAGAACTACGTCGCCTCGGCCTCCCGCCAGCCGCTGCTGATCCTGGCGGCGATCCTGGCGGTCTACGCGGTCCTGGGGATCCTCTACGAGAGCTTCGTGCACCCGCTGACGATCCTCTCCACCCTGCCCTCGGCCGGCGTCGGCGCCGTGCTGGCGCTGCTGGTGACCGGCACCGACTTCACCATCATCGCGCTGATCGCCGTGTTCCTGCTCATCGGCATCGTGAAGAAGAACGCGATCATGATGATCGACGTGGCGATCGATTCCGAGCGGACCCGGGGCGCGAATCCCGTGGACGCGATCCGCGAGGCCTGTCTCCTGCGCTTCCGGCCGATCATGATGACGACGTTGGCGGCCATGCTCGGCGCCGTCCCGCTGATCCTGGCCAACGGCGAGGGCGCGGAGCTGCGCCGCCCGCTCGGCATCGCCATCGTCGGCGGGTTGATTGTGAGCCAGATCCTGACCCTCTACACCACCCCCGTCGTCTACCTCACCCTCGATCGCCTCCGGCACAGGGTGCTCAACCGGCGCAGGCGCGCGGGACGGGGCGGAGAAGCGGCGCTGCCGGCCGGAGAGTGATGGTTAAGGTTTCACGTGAAACAGCGGCGGCTCCGGTCGGGTGTGAACATCTGTCCAACCCACGCCCTCATCCTGAGGTGCCCGCAGCAGCGGGCCCCGAAGGAGGGTTCCAGGGATCGCGCATCTGGCTGGAGCCGTCCTTCGAGGACACCGCTGCGCTCCGGCACCTCAGCATGAGGGCGCGGGTAGGCATGACGGCTGCGTCCGTCGGATTGTTGAGCCGCGAACCTGCCGCTGCCAATCGCCGGCGCCGCACCCTCGCATCCCTCCTCCTCGCCGCCCCGCTCCTCGCCGGCTGCGTGGTTGGCCCCGACTACACCCGGCCCTCTGTGGAGACGCCCTTCGCCTACAAGCAGGGCGGCGTCCGCGAGGACAGCCCGGCCTATGTCGCGGCGCGCAAGAACGGCTGGCGCGAGGCCCGGCCCAACGACGCCGTGGAGCGCGGCGACTGGTGGCGGGTCTTTCGGGATCCGAATCTCGACCGGCTGATCCGCCTCGTCGACGTCGACAACCAGTCCCTCCGGCAGGCGGTGGCGAATTACCGGCAGGCCCGGGCCCTCGTCGCCTCCGCGCAGGCCGCCCTGTATCCGACGGTGATCGGCGCGCCGAGCATCACCCGGACCGGCAGCGGCACCACCACACGCACCAACGTGGCGCTGCTCGGCCAGGCGAGCTGGGAGCTCGACCTGTTCGGCGGCACGCGCCGGACCATCGAGAGCGAGGCGGCCCTGGCGCAATCCGACGCCGCCACCCTCGCGCTGACCCGCTTGAGCATCCAGGCGGAGATCGCCGCCGACTACCTGACGGTGCGCTACGCGGATTCGCTCCAAAAGGTGCTCGAGGAGAACGTCGAGAATTTCAAGAAGACCTTGGCGATCACCGAGAACCAGTACGCCGCGGGCGTCGCGGCCCGGTCCGACGTGATCACCGCGCAGACCCAGGTCCAGACCATCGAGGCCCAGGCCATCGCGGTGCGCCTGACCCGCGTGCAGTACGTCAACGCCATCGCCACCCTGATCGGGCGCCCGCCCTCGGAGGTGTCGATCCCGGTGGCCGGAATCCCGCGCAATCCACCCGGCGTGCCGGTGGGCATCCCCGGCGACCTCCTGGAACGGCGCCCGGACGTGGCCCAGGCCGAGCGCCTCGTCCAGGCGCAGAGCGAGCGCATCGGCGTTGCGGTGGCGGCCTTCTTCCCCACCGTGACCATCTCGGCCCAGGGCGGCATCTCGGGGGCGACCCGCAACGGCCTGCTCTCGGCCGCGAACCAGGTCTGGTCTGTGGCGGCCTCCGGCAGCGAGGTGTTGTTCGACGGCGGCGCCCGCACGGCGGCCCTGCGCTCGGCCGAGGCCGGCTACGATTCTGCCGTGGCCGGCTACCGGCAGGTGGTGCTGGCCGCCTTCGCCGAGGTCGAGAACCAGATGGCGGCCCTGCGTATCCTCGGCCAGCAGCAGAAGGCGCAGGACACCGCCGTGGACCTGTCGCGCAAGGCCGTGGAGATCACCCTCAACGAGTACCGGGCCGGCACCCAGAACTTCACCACGGTGGTGACCGCGCAGAGCCTGCTCGTGAACAACGAGGTCAACGCCCTCCAGGTGCGGCTGAGCCGCTTCACTGCGGCGGTCACGCTGATCCGCGCCCTCGGCGGCGGGTGGGACGTGCGCTCGCTGCCGAGCGATTCCGAGCTGAAGGGTCCGAGCCTGCCGATCGACCGGGGCGGGCAGGCGGTGCGCCCCGACGAGTAGGGATTTGCGGGCGCGGGCGGCCGGCTTCCGGTCGAAGCCGTCCGGTGATGCAACCCTCCGCATCGGCGCGACGTCGCAAAGCGGCCCAGGGTCCGGCGGCGTCGAAGGGCGTGACGGTGTCGGTCACCCCGGAAGACGTGGCTGTGGGCTCAGGGTTCGAGGAACCGGGTATGCATGCGGGGTTCCTTGATCCTGGACCCGGCGCAGCATAGCCCCATAGGCGCCGGAACGGGCCTCGCCGTAGCGGGTTGTCAGGCCGGTTTGCCGCACTGCAGCCAGACGGGAGTCAGGGATGGCCGAGCCGACGACAGCCCTCAAGGATACGGCAGCCTGCGGCACGCAGCCGGCACCGCCCTGTACGCTGGTGATCTTCGGGGCCGGTGGCGACCTGACGAAGCGCCTGCTGATGCCCTCGCTCTACAATCTCGCGGGCGCGGGGCTCCTGGCCGAAGGCTTCTCGATCCTCGGCATCGACCACAACGACGGCACTGACGAATCCCTGCGCGACAACCTCACCCAGACCCTGGATGCGTTCAGCAAGGACCCGACCTCGGAGTTCCACGCCGACCACATCGACCCGAAGAGCTGGGGCTTCATCCGAGACCGGCTCCACTACCTCAAGGGCGATTTCGAGAAGCCCGAGACCTACGCGGCCGTGAAGCAGAGGATCACCGGCAGCGCGGTGTTCTACTGCGCGGTGGCGGCCCGCTTCTTCGGGACCATCGTGGACGGGCTCGGTCAGGCCGGGCTGCTCAAGCAGGAGGGCGACGGCTTCCGCCGCGTGGTGATCGAGAAGCCGTTCGGCTCCGATCTCGAATCGGCCCGGGCGCTCAATGCCCGGATCCTCAAACAGGGCGACGAGAGCCAGTTCTACCGGATCGACCACTTCCTGGGTAAGGAGACCGTGCAGTCGATCATGGCGTTCCGCTTCGCCAACGGGCTGCTGGAGCCGGTCTGGCGGCGGGAATACATCGACAGCATCCAGATCACGGCGGCCGAGACGGTGGGCGTCGAGGAGCGCGGCGGCTTCTACGAGCCGACCGGGGCGCTGCGCGACATGGTGCCGAACCACATGTTCCAGCTCCTCTGCATGGTCGCCATGGAGCCGCCGAACTCCTTTGACGCGGAGGCCGTGCGCACCGAGAAGGCCAAGCTCGCCGAGGCCGTGAAGCCGATCCCGCCCGAGGATGCGGTGCGCGGCCAGTACACGGCCGGCACCTCGGAGGGGCGCGACGTGCCCGCCTACCGGGACGAGCCGCACGTGGCGAAGGACTCGGTCACCGAGACCTACATCGCCCTGAAGCTCAACATCGAGAACTGGCGCTGGGCCGGGGTGCCGTTCTACGTCCGCACCGGCAAGCGCATGACCGGGCGGCGCACCGAGATCGCGGTGCTGTTCAAGCCGGCGCCGTTCAAGATGTTCGAGGACACGCCCACCGCCGATCTCGCGCCCACCGTGATGCGGATCCAGATCGATCCCGATCACGGGGTCAGCACCGAATTCAACGTCAAGGTACCGGGGCCGCAGATGGCGATCGGCCGGGTCCGGTCCGGCTTCCGCTACAAGGACTTCTTCGCCGACCGGCCGAATGTCGGCTACGAGACGTTGCTCTACGATTGCATGACCGGCGACGCGACGCTGTTCCAGCGCGCCGACAACATCGAGGCCGGCTGGGCGGCGGTCGATCCGCTGCTCAAGGGCTGGCCGCAGGGAGAGGTGACCTTCTATCCGGCGGGCAGTGCCGGCCCGAAGGAAGCCGACGCACTCCTGGCTCGCGACGGCCGCCACTGGCTGGGTCTCGACGGCGAGACCGACTGAGAAGGGGCCGCCTGATCGGTTCTCCGCCAGGCGGCCGTACGATAGCCTTCCCCAAAGCCTTCCCCATTCGTGAGGATGCGACAGCCTTCCGGCGTCGAGAGGGTTGCCTCGGGCGGGGGCGCGTCACCGTCGACAGGCGCTTTCCGGACCGCGACGCCATCGACGATCTGACGGCGTTCGACAACCCGGCTCCCGCCATCGCCCTCGACGAGCGGTTCGCGAAGAGCGGCCTGCTGGAGGGATCGTCCCGCGCTCGATCGACCCGGCCGTCTGCCCAGCGGGCGGGAGCCGGTCGTGCACCGTCGTTCCGTCATCGCGCACGATGTGGCCGACGCGACCATCCGCTTCCTGCACGGCGCTCCGCCGTGGCCGCCGAGCGGGAAACGAGGGCGCGGTCGTGGTCGCGGAGCGCTGAACCCGGATCCGGTTTCAGCGGCGCTTGAACGGCAGCATCGCGGCGACGGCGAGCGCGTCGACCCGGTTGTTGAGCGGGTCGCCGGCATGGCCCTTCACCCAGTGCCACGCCACGTCGTGCCGCTCGCGAGCGGCGTCGATCCGCCGCCACAGATCCTCGTTCTTCACCGGCTTCTTGTCGGCGGTGCGCCAGCCCCGGGCCTTCCAGGCGTGGATCCAGCTGGTGATGCCCTGGCGCAGGTACTGGGAGTCCGTGAACCGGTCGACGCGGCAGGGGCGCTTCAGGGCCTCCAGCGCCTCGATCGTCGCCAGGATCTCCATGCGGTTGTTGGTGGTGTGGGCCTCGCCCCCCGAGAGCTCCTTCCGGGTGTCGCCGAAGATCAGGATCGCGCCCCAGCCGCCGGGCCCGGGATTCCCCGAGCAGGCGCCGTCCGTGTAGATCGTGACGCGCTTCGGCTCGGCCGCGGCCTGGCCGCCCGGCCCGGTCGCGTCGGCGCTCACCGGGCCCTCAGCGCGGCCGCCCGTAATCTCGCGCGTCCTGGGCCTGCCGGTGGAAAGTGAGCCGGCGATCGAATTCCCGCGGATCCTTCGGCTTCACCAGGGCGCCCGGGGGCACGTTCAGCCAGTCCACCAGCCGGGTGAGCATGAAGCGGAGCGCGGCGCCCCGGCACAGGATCGGCAGGGCCGCGACCTCGGCGGATTCGAGCGGCCGCACCGCCTCGTAGCCGGCGATCAGCCCGGCCGCCATGTCCCGGTGGAAGGTGCCGTCGGCCTCGAAGCACCACGCGTTGAGGCAGACCGCGAGGTCGTACGCGAAGGCGTCCGTGCAGGCGAAGTAGAAGTCGATCAGGCCCGACAGGGCATCGCCGATGAAGAAGACGTTGTCGGTGAACAAGTCCGCGTGGATCACGCCGCTTGGCAGATTCCGCGGCCAGTGTGCCTCGAGGACGGCGAGGTCGGACCGGGTGCGCGCCGCGAGACCGGGCTCGACCGAATCGGCCTGGTCCTCGGCCTGCGCGAAGAGCGGCCGCCACGCGGAGACCGAGAGGTTGTTCTCCCGCACCATCGGGAAGTCCCGGCCGGCGGCATGCAGCTCGGCCAGCGCCCGGCCGAGCGCCCGGCAATGCTCGACGCCCGGCGTCTTGACCGAGACGCCCTCCAGGAAGCTCACGATGGCGGCGGGGCGGCTGCAGAGCTGCCCGAGGGCCTGGCCGGCCCGGTCTCGCACGGGCTGCGGGCAGGCGAGGCCGCGGGCCGAGAGGTGCTCCATCAGCCCGATAAAGAACGGCAGGTCCTGTTCCCGGACCCGCTTCTCGTAGAGGGTCAGGATGTAGGAGCCCTGGGTGGTGTGCAGGAAGAAATTCGAGTTCTCGACCCCCTCGGCGATGCCCTTGAAGGAGAGCAGGCTGCCGATCGCGTAGGCGGACAGGAAGTCGGCGAGCGCCGCGTCGGATACCTCGGTGTAGACGGCCACGTGTTCGCGCTCTGATTTCGGAAGGTCAACATGGCAAGGGGCGCCGAAGCGCCCCCGCATAGAGCATGCCGAGCCTCAGGCCCGCGTGTCGGCCTGGACCGCCTACTCGGCGGCCTCGCTGCGCAGCTCCCGCGGCAGCGGGAAGACCATGTCCTCGATCACCGTCGAGACCGTGTCGACGATCACGTCGTAGCGGGCCGCGAACGCGTCGATGATCTCCTCCACCAGCACCTCAGGCGCCGAGGCGCCGGCGGTCAGGCCGAGCTTGCGGATGCCCTCGAAGGCCGGCCAGTCGATCTCCTCGGCGCGGAGCACCAGACGGGTGATCGGGCAGCCGACGCGTTCGGCGACCTCGCGCAGGCGCTGCGAGTTCGAGGAGTTCGACGAGCCGACGACGATCAAGGCGTCCACCAGCGGGGCCACCTGCTTCACCGCCTCCTGGCGATTCGTGGTGGCGTAGCAGATGTCGTCCTTGTGCGGCCCGGTGATGGTCGGGAACTTCTTCTTCAAGGCGTCGACGATGTGCCTTGTGTCGTCCACCGACAGGGTCGTCTGGGTGACCCAGGCGAGGTTGTCGGGATTGTCCGGGGTGAGAGCCGCGATCTGGTCGAGATCCTCAACCAGGGTGATCGAGCCCTTGGGCAGCTGGCCCATGGTCCCCACCACCTCCGGATGCCCGGAATGGCCGACCAGCAGCACGTGGCGGCCGCGCTTGTGATGGATCTCGGCCTCGCGGTGGACCTTGGTCACCAGCGGGCAAGTGGCGTCGATGGTGGTGAGCCCGCGCGAATCGGCGTTGGCCGGCACGGTCTTCGCCACGCCATGGGCGGAGAAGATCACCGGGGCGCCGCCGTCCGGCACCTCGTCGAGTTCGCGGACGAACACGGCGCCCTTCCGCTTCAGGCTCTCGACCACGTACTTGTTGTGCACGATCTCGTGACGGACGTAGACGGGCGGCCCGTAGATGGCGAGAGCCCGTTCCACGACATCGATGGCCCGCACCACGCCGGCGCAGAAGCCGCGGGGGGCGCAGAGCAGGATTTCCAGCGGCGGCTTGCCGGCGGTGCCCGGAACGGGCTCGGTGGTCGCGATTTCGACGGTCATGAGGGGGATGTGGCGAGGGCGGGGCGGTCCTGTCAACAGGACTGGCCCAGGAACCGGGCGGGAAGAGGGAAGCGGAGCCGCTCTGTAGCACGATTGCCGCGGGAATTGGACCCGCGCCGTTCGCAGAGCGTCACGCAGGGCCGCTGCGCCGTCCGCGGTGGGGGACAGACGGTTTTCGTGAGCGACACCCGTCTCGTCTATGCGCAGGGCGCCGGCACAGCCGGCTAAAGCCGCCGGATTCCCGTCACGGCGCCGAAGCTGTGCGCCTCGATGCGGGCGACCGCCTCCGCCAGCGGCTCTGCCGCCACCGCCATGTGGTGGCCGTTGGCGTGGATCAGCGTCTCGGGATCGCGCATCAGCCCGACATGGCCGCGCCAGAACACGAGATCGCCCCGGCGCAGGTGCGCGAGGTCGAGGGGCAATGCCTGCCCGAGGGCCCTCTCCTGCATGTCGGCGTCGCGGGGGCAGGGCAGCCCCGCCATGTCCAGGCAGAGCTGCACCAGACCGGAGCAGTCGAGCCCGAGACTGGTGCGCCCACCCCAGAGATAGGGGGTCCCGGCCAGCCGCATGGCCGTGGCCACGCAATCCGGTTCGCGGCTCTCCACGGGGGCGCAATGCCGGGCGAACACATAGCCGCCCCGGGTCTCCAGATACGCGCCCGACTCACCGGTCGCCACGAGGCGGGCGCCGAGGCTGAGATGCCCGAGGACCGGCCGTTTCAGGTCCGGTTCGGGGTACAGGAAGGTGCGCAGGGCCGTGACGCGGTGCGTCGGCTCCGGATCGGCCGGGCCCAGGCTGTCGGCGGGCAGGTAGCCGACATAGCCGTCGCGGGCGAGCTGCACGAAGGCGAAGCCCTCGGCCGCGTCGTAGAGATCGACCGCGTCGCCGAGGAGCGCCTCGGTGTCGAGCCCCGCGCCGGGATTGGGCTCGCGGCGCAGCGGCGCGGACGGCGCGGTCACGCGCAGCGGCGTACCGGCGACGTAGCGCGCCGCCGTGACGCGGTCCCGCAGGCGGAGATCGGCGACATGCGGCCGGGCCGGAGTCAGCCGGGGATCGAGGGGTTCGCTCATGCGCAGATCCTACCATGAATCCGACCCTGCCGGGCTGACGGGCGGGTCAGCGCGGTCGCGCCGGAGCGACGCTTCCGGACGCTCCTCTGCGCCACTATGCCGCGCCGAGCGGTACGGGGGCCTGGACGGCTCGGATTCCGCCGCCGGATTGCTCGGATGCCCGGCCGATGAGGCACCGGATGCCCCAGGGCGCGTCACATCTCCGTTCCGGATCCGCGAGACATGTGCCCAAGGCGCCCATCACACGTTTTTGATGCACTGCACAACCCGCGCGGAAGGCGCTATGTTCAGGGTTATGAAGACCGCGAGTCGCCCCGTGAAGAAGACACAGAAGAGCTTCGCCGACCTGCCGCCAATCCGCGTCCGCCGCGAGCCGCCGACGGTGAACGAGGCGGTCGCCGCCGCGCAGGACCTCGCCGACGATGTCGAGCAGCAGGTCGAGATCGCCGCCGGCCTGATGGGCCTGCCGGCCGACGAGGTCCGCCCGCACGTCCTGGCGGCCAAGAAGGCCAAGCCGGAGCGCGTCCCCGAGCGGATCCTGACCCATGCGAGCCCGAGCCGGGCACCCCGCACCGTGGTGGTCGAGCGCCGCACCCGCCCGACCGTGGTGATCGAGCGGCGCAGCCGGCCCCTCGACCCGCGCCGCTGAGCGGCCGTCAGGACGACCGCGTCACCACGCCAGCGTCTCGCCCCGGTAGTCGAGGTAGTGGGCGCCCGGCCGGCCGAGCTGCGCCCCGATCACGTCGGCGAGGCCTGTGACGCTGGTCGCCACGTCGATGTCGGCCTCCGCCCCGCCCATCTCGGTGCGCACCCAGCCCGGATGCAGGATCAGCACGGAGACGTTCTCCGCCCGGTGCCGGATCTCGAAGCTGCGCGCCAGTGTGTTCAGCGCCGCCTTGCTGGCCCGGTAGGTCTCCCAGCCCCCGGTCTCGTTCAGGCCGACGCTGCCGAGGATCGAACTCATCAGCGCGATGCTGCCGCCAGGGACGAGGCGATCCAGGAAGGCCTCGGCGAAGCGGATCGGACTGATCGCGTTGGTGAGGTAGACCTGCGCGGCGACATCCCGGGGCACCGCGTGCGCCGGGTCGTGCGCCAGGGTGGCGACACCGGCCACCACGAAGATCAGGTCGAAGCGCTCGGAGGCCAGCCGGTCGTGCAGGGCGGTGACGCCGGGATCGTCGTCGATGTCGGCGGTCTCGACGCGCAGGGCCTCCGAGCCGAGGCCGGCGAGGGCGGGGGACGGCCTGCGCTGGGTGGCGGTGACGCGCCAGCCGCGGGCCAGGAATGTCTCGACGAGGCCGAGCCCCAGGCCCCGCGAGGCCCCGACGATCAGCGCGTGCTTCTGCGATTGGGTCATGGTCGGTCTCCGGGTCTCGGCCGGATAAGGTTCGATCGGCCGCGGAGGTTGCGTGACCGGGGTTCGGTCTCGAACGGGCCGAGCCCGGGGTTCGCACGTGATCCGCGTGACCGGACGAATGTCCGGGTCGGGTGGTTTTCCGCCGGTCTCCTTTGGAGGATCAGCGGCGCAGAACGAGACGTCCGCTCAATCTACCATCCAGACCCGCTACAAGAGCCTCGGTATGCGGATGCCGGG